>NZ_JADEXH010000068.1:0-19576 GCF_015207205.1 Sphaerospermopsis sp. LEGE 08334
GATGACATTTTTGGTGATTTACTGTTTCTCAAATGCTTTTTTCACTGTATATGTCTGTTTTTACGCTAACTTTGATTTTTCATCTCCGTAATTTCCCTCTGGGACAGTTTGGGGTGCGGAATGTGGGTTAAGATCCACATCTTGAAAACCATCAAAAAATAATTCATTTGGCACAGATAACACATTAGAAGAATGATTACTAAACCCATCAATTCTTTTTGCTGTTTCCGGTTTATCCTTTTGTGAAGGAACATCTAAACATTCAAATAAACCACCATTTAAAAAAGGAATATCTGCAAAATAACGATCAATTACCTTATCAGGATCTTGAAAATAATCCTTGTAGCGAAATACATTATGTACCATGTGCTGCGAATTACGTCCGCCGGAACTTTCTTTAATAAATTCGCGTTTACCTTCGGTATTTAATGTGGCAAAAAACAAGTTTTGTAAAATCGCTTTTTAATAGGTGCTTTCCTGGGGTTGTAAACTTTTGAGAATAGCTTGAATATCAGTTTGATTAAATAATTGATTAGGAACTAAACCTTTTTCTTTCAGAAACCAAACAAACATTAACCGAGTAATTAACCTAATTAAACTCTCTTGATTATTCTTAGCATCCTTGGGGAAAACCACTTGTTTACAAGCATGAAAATACCAGGCTGAAACCTCTTGATAAAATTGTTTATTTAACAAACTAACATCAAGTACCTTTTGCCAATATTGATATAACTTAGCAAAAGAATCAACCCGATCCTTACCTGTCTTGGGAATTGCCAACTCTGCTAAAATACGTTGATGCCCTGAATGTGGTTGTTGAATATCAATATCTCTTAATAAAGTTACTTTTCCCGCTTTTTCACCTTCACGATTATTCTTATATTTTAATCTTTCAGTATTAGCAAATGCGAGATATTGATTATATTTAAAAATAATAACTACAGGAGTATAACAAAACTCCCGATTAAAAGCTCGTGATATTTCTGCTAACTGTGATAGCGAAGCGCTCCGTAGGAATCGCGTTGGTAATTGTCCATAATCACGATTATTTCGATTATTTAAAGTTACTCCAAAAATCAAAATTCCATCATAATCAGATTTAATTTGATCAATATCTAAACTTTGCTTTTTACTAAAAGCTGCATCATCAACCAACCCAACAAAATAAACATCATTAATTAACCCAAAACACTCATTATCTTTATAGGTATTTTCTAATATTATTTTTGCCGAAGTTGGTTTATCATCTACATAATTAATTGGTACATTTAGCCCACCCAAAAAAGCCTTTAAAGCGGGTAAAAAATCTATTTCATTAAATTTTGTTAGTTCCATAGTTAGTTCCATAATTAGTTAATCCGTGCCATCTGTGTAATCCATTTAATCCGTGTTCAAATTTATTATTTATAGATTCTGGAAGGATTTTAGAATTTGCAGCACGCGATAGAGTTCATTACTCGATCGCTTAAAAAGTGAAAAATCATCAGAAAGATCGTATTGAGATTGTTGCAGCTTAACAAACATAAAATGATCGCCGTTGGTGACGAGTCCATAGGTTGGTTTATCACCATTTGGGCTTGCTGTCATGTAGGTAAGAGCTTGTGGTACTGCCACTAAAAATGAAAAACTAGAACGCTTTGCTTCCACTAAAACTATCCATAAGTTGTTATTCAAAACTAAAGCATCAATTCTTCCGTGATAAGTAACACTACCATCATAATCGCTAATCTCAACTGATTGTTCACTTCGCAAACTAAAAGGTGATTCCAGAAAACCTGCCAAAAATAGTAATGGTGAAACCATCAACAAATTTACTGTTCCCTCAGACAAACAGCCTTGATTAATATGATATATATAAGACCCTTTGATCCGATCTAGAGTTTTTTTTTCGGTATCTTCTAATTCTGCAAAATCTCTACACCATTCCATGAAAAAGTCTGGATCATGCGATCGCCTTAGTCCTAACTTTGTCTCTACATCATAAAGTGATTGAATATTTTCTGTAACTGCAATAGTCATAGTTATTTACTCCCAAAATTTTACACCGTAACTAAAACCCAACTGATTAAATCGAAATTACTTAGCTGATATTTACCATCAACTGTAACATTTTGCTTGATTCTATCTATAGAAGCCTGATTACCTCTTTTTAAACCTTGCAAAATTCCCAGAGTTTCATTACCCATCGTCTTTTTGACAGAACCATCTTCCATTTGCTCCTCTTGCACTGCTTGACTGGTTAACCAAGTTTTGAGCGCGTTCACTAACTCCGCAACTGCCACCGCTTCACCGCGATCAACTGCATCAGGGACAAAACGCTCATTATCTTTATACAAGGTTAGCAAATCTAAAACTTCTTTTTGATTTTTTAAAATTAATTTACCTGATTTATCAATGTAAATTAAATCAAACACCTGATATTGATGATCTAATTTCTTAGCTGGTTTGGCAGGATACCCCAACAAAGCAATAATACCATCATGCAAATTATCATTCAAATCATCACTAATACTAGATTTCTGCACTGCTGTAAATCCTGTATATACACCTTTTGGCATTTGGCGATATTTATCTTTATCACGATTAAATTCTGCTAATAAATCCTGACATATAGCCAACAATGCAAAAATTTATGCTATGGCGATTATCCAACATGGGAGGAAATAGAATCATGCTTTGAGCAATTACGAAATATTTTGTAATACTCTGTAATATTCTATGCTAAAGCGATGTTTGTTCCCTCTAGAGGAGCTAAGAATTATATTCTCTGGCATGAAGATGGTAAAATTACTACTAAGGGTTCATGGCGGAAAAGAGACCGCTCTCGTCTAGAAAAGGAATTTCCTTTGAACTACCTGACACGATATCTTCAGTCAAAGGCTAAGGCAGAACAATATTACCAGGAATTAACCAAGGTTATTCGTTCTGGTGATTTTCCTGTGGAACAGTTACAGGTTACTCGGAAAATTAAGAAGGGTGAAAAGGCTCTTTTGGTTCTGGGTAATACTGGGGATGTTGTGACATTTTATCAAGGAATTCTGGGATTGACTAATTCTGAAGCCTATTCCAGTGGGTATTATTTGGAGTTGATGGCTAAAAAACGGGATGAGTTACTTTCGGTTATTGAGCCTCAAGGTGATGTGGGAAAGCAGTTGAGTTTGTTTTGAGTAAGAGATTATACTAATGATGAGCGATCGCCTATGGTAATGGAAAGGGCGATCGCTTGTGCCAGTTGCCTAAGTCCTGAAATGACATAATGTGGTTTTACTATCTTTTGATTTTGAGCTATTTAGATAATTTTTTATCCAATCACAACCGTCTTTCATCAAAGTATTCAGTGATTTCTTTGAATTTGTTAATTTTTCTAGTTCGTTTATATCTAAAGTCCAAAGAATTACGGTTTTGTCTCTGCTGGCGGTGGCAATAGTTTGACCATCAGAACTAAAACTAGAATAGTCAACTATACCAGTGTGACCAGTAAAGGTTTTGAGTTCTTCAATTTGGATTTCCTTGTTGTCTTTACTTATACTCCAAAGTTTAACAGTCTTGTCTCTGCTAGTCGTCGCTATAAACTTGCCATTGGGACTAAAACTAACAGTGTAGACTTGAACATCATGCGCTGTAAGCGTTTTAAGTTTTTTCCCATCCTGACTCCAGAATGTTATTGTCCCGTCAGCACTAGAAGTAGCTATGATTTTACCATCATGACTAAAGCTAACGAAATATACAAAATCGTTATGCTTAAGAGTGGTTTTTTTCGTGCCATCTAAGTTCCAAAGAATTACGGTTTTGTCTCTGCTGGCAGTAGCAATAGTTTGACCATCAGGGCTGAAACCAGCGAAATAAACCAACTCACTATGCTTAAGAGTGCGAATTGGCCTACCATCTAAGCTCCAGATTTTTGCAGTATTGTCTTCACTAGCAGTGACAATCATTTGCCCGTTAGGACTATAATTCACCCTCCTGATCTTTCCTTGATGTCCAGTAAAGCTTCTGCGTTCTTGTCCATTCAGACTCCAAAGTTTGACAGTTTTGTCAGCACTAGCAGAAGCAATGGTCTGACCGTCTGGACTGAAAGTGACGCTACTGACTATATCCTTATGTCCAGTCAGGGTTTGCATTGGACGACCATCGCGACTCCAAAGTTTGACAGTTTTGTCAGCACTAGCAGAAGCAATAGTCTGACCGTCAGGGCTGAAAGCTACTCCCCAGACGGGAGCTTTATGTCCAATGAGGGGTTGAAGTTCCTGACGGTTGTAACTCCAAAGTCTACTAGTTCGATCAGCACTGCCAGTAACAATGATCTTGCCCTTGGGACTAAAACTAACGTCAAAAACTGCACCATTATGACTAGCAAAAGTTTGGAGTATGTTACCAGACTTGTCCCAGAGTTTGACAGTTTGGTCATTACTAACAGTAGCAATAGTCTTACCGTCGGGACTAAAACTGACTTGATGGATTATATCCGAATGTCCCTCAAGAGTTTGAATTAGATGACCATCCTGAAGACTCCAAAGTTTGACAGTCCGGTCAGCACTAGAAGTAGCAATAGTCTTACCATCGGGGCTAAAACTGACGCTAGTGACTGTATCATTATGAGCCGTCTTCTCTTGAGTTTTAATATCAGTAAAGCGTCGTATTTCGTTTCCATTACTAGAACTCCAGAGTCTAACAGTTTTGTCATTACTAGCAGTGGCAATAGTCTGACCGTCGGGACTAAAACTGACACTATTTATCCAATCTTTATGTCCACTAATAGTTTGGTGTAGATTTCCATCCCGCTTCCAAAGTTTGACCTTGTTATCCCCACTAGCAGATGCAATTAAATTACTATCGGGGCTAAAAGTGACACTGAAAACCCGACCTTTATGTCCATTAAGAGTTTGGAGTAGTTTCCCATCCCGATTCCAGAGCTTGACAGTTTGGTCTTCACTACCAGTAGCAATAGTTTGACCGTCAGGGCTAAAACTGATACTTAAAACCCTCTGTTTATGGCCTTCAAGGGTTTTTAGTTCTCTACCATTTACACTCCAAAGTTTAGCAGTTGAGTCATCACTAGCAGTACCAATGGTGTCACCTTCAGGACTGAAGCTTATACCTCGGATAGCATTTTTATGCCCTTCCAATCTATTTAACTCTCTAGTTCGACCAACTGTCTTTTGTAAACTTTCTAAAACTAGCTCCTGGGTTTTAACTCCTACTTTTAGCTGGTTTGATACTATTGGCTGTCCTGCTCTTACTGCTAAAAGCAACGCATATAATTCTTTTTTAGAATTCCGAAAAGCTTCTGAAGATTCAGCAGAAGCAATAATTTGTTCTTCCAAAGCGTTCTGCGCCATTTGTCTTTGCCATACGGCCGCAATGGCAAATAAGGAGACAGCTATTAAACCAATACTAAGTCCCGAAATAGTTAGCATCTGGCGACGCTTTTGTATCTTAATTTCCCTATCTCGAAATTCTAAACTCTGCTCGATAAAATTTTTCTCATCAATTAAATCTTCTGGGCGTTTGTTCAGTTCTTCTTCTGCTTCTGCTAACGCTGCACCACGTAACAAGGAACCTGGATCTCGTTTCGTTTTTTCCCATTGTGCCTTTGCTGCCCGTACTCGCTCTTGCCAAACTCTAAAAACGCGGTTTGTATTCATCCATTCTCGCAGTTCTCCCCAGTTGCGAATCAGAGCTTCATGGACTACTTCTACCGTTTCTTGGTTAGTATTACGACTTGTCACCACCAACCGAGCATCAGCCAATTGTTTTACCAAAGACCAGCTTTGCTCCCCCAATTCCTTTCTTATAGCGACTCGTCTTGTATCCTCTGTTCCCTCACCTGGACGCACCAATTGAATAAAAATCCGCCGGACTTTTTCCTTCTCGTCATCTGTCAAGTTGCCATATTTTTCATCAGCATGACGAGCTAATGCACCTTCTACCTGACCAATTTCTTCATAGACTTTGTGAGTTAATTGTTTACCCGTTCTCTTGTTCCATAATTCTGTCAAAGCAAACTCTAGTAAAGGTAAATTTCCTGGTTGGTTTTCCACATCATTGAGAATGCGTTCTACCAGTCCTGGTTCAAATGTCACACCTAATTTTTGGGCAGGTTTTTTAATGACTTCTGTTAATTCTTTCCGGTTCATTGGTCCGAGTTTCACATCAGCATTTTGCAAAACATCAGCAAAGGGACGATAGGAAAGAGCATTTCCCAAAAAATCTGCCCGCATTGTTGTCACCAACACCGTAGCCGATGAAGATAGGGAAGTGGTATTTTCTAAACTATTTAATAAACTATCGAGAAACTTACGGCGAATTTTTTCATCGTTACAGAGGGTATAGATTTCTTCAAATTGGTCAGCAATCAGTAGAACTCGATCATTAGGGTGATTTTGCCGAATTTGAGCAAAAACGTCTGAGAGAAGAATAGATTCATTTTGCAAGTAATCAGCTAACTTTCGCGCTTGGCGAATTTGGTCGGTTTGATCTAAATTGGGCGTATAAAGAGGAACTAAAGCTAAGGATAAAGCGTGAAAAGGATCTAAACCAGGACGGAAGTGAGTAAACTGCCAATGACCCTCTTTGTATAGTTTAGGAACAAGTCCAGCTAATACCACCGAAGATTTACCGCTTCCTGATGCACCTAGCACCGGAATAAAATGTTTAGTTTTAGTTGCGCTATAAAGTTCTTCTATAAATATTTCCCGCCCAAAGAAAACATCCGCATCATCGGGTCCAAAATGAAATAACCCGCGATAAGGACAGAGGAGATTGTCATCAGCAACATCAACAGATGCAGGTTTTACTTCTTGTCTATAGTAGAAATAATTGTAGATAATATTGTGATTACCAATCTGAGCGCCCTTAACTTCACCCTTAAACTCAATATTATTTGGGTGCGGATCTGCGGTATCTTCAATCATTTAAATACTCTCGCAATCCTTAGCTAAATGTATTTGTTTGTGTGTTTTGATTTCCAACTTGAACACCCTTAGCTCCTCGTAAATCATATTTACCAGTTGAAGCGCCTTCAGGATCTTCTTTTTTCATTATCTCTTCGGCTGCTTTAATAATTGCATCATCCTTGTCAACACCAGCTTTGGTAATGCTATTTTTTAACAAAACTTCTGCGTCCTTAATTTGTTCTGGTTTCGCATCTACCAGAACTTGTGCAACAGGATCGCCTTCAAACTTCTTCTTCATCAAATCTTTCAACCCTTTATAGGCATCCTTAACGGCTTGTCCTGCGGTATCCTTAACAGCAGCAGTAGCGCCAGCAACCAAAGCAGCAAGAATCAGAGAAATAGGTTCCATAATTAATCCTCAATAGTTTGTAAGAGGCAAAATAGCTGTATTTGTTGTTTAAATTATCACAGAATGTATAACTTAGGAATTTGCTATGTAATATTATCTGAATAATAGGTTTAGAGCTAACGCTCATGCAGGACAATTGTATTGCCGTACTACCATGCCAACATACTTGTACTTTGGTGAAAACGAACTCTTCCTAACTCGCACCATCAAACAACTAAAAACCCACACTCTAGATCAACAATGGGCAAATTTTAACTATACAGAATACCCCTCAGAATCTAAAGAAACCATTCCTCAAGCATTATCCGATATCATGACACCACCAGTTGGGAGTGGAGGAAGATTAGTACACCAACAGCACATTACTGGGAGTTTGTTCAAAAGAAATATTGTTGCAGTTGGAGTCCATTCTCCCCAAAATTCCCTCAACAAATACCCTCCTTATCACCAACACTCACAAACCTGACGCGAGAAATAAATCAGTCAAACTCCTACTGGAGTACGCACAGGTAAAAGAATTTCCTCTCATTCCCCAATGGCAAACCCAAGCATTAATACTGCAAGCTCGTACTTTATCTGACGAAGTAAGTGTAACACTCACCACCGATGCTTACAAAGTATTGATTGATTACACAGGCAATAATACACGACTGATATTCACCGAACTAGAAAAGCTCAAAACTTATGCTTTGGGTAAAACAGTCAATGGGGATATGGTGAAAGAATTAGTGTCAGAAAGTGCTGCTAATAGCTTACAACTAGCCAACGCCATTCGCTTAGGTAACATTGCTCAAGCATTAGAATTTGTTGAACGCCTAATTAACTGCAACGAACCAGCTTTAAAAATTACCGCTACCCTGACTACAACCTTTTGCACTTGGCTAACAGTCAAACAGATGAAAATATTGATTTCACCTGGTAAATGCTTGGATACTTTAACTTTAAGCTGCCTCTAAAAAATCTCGCTGTAACGGATTTTCTGGGAAAAATACAGCAGGTGAAATTTTAAAAAATTCCGCAAGTTTTTGGATATGTTCAACAGTTAATTTACGTTTACCATTAAGTACATCAGAAACAATTGATTCGGTTTTAAAAATAGGAACTAAATCTTTCTGTTTGAGATTTAATTCTGTAATCAGAACTTTGAGCAGGTCTACTCCATAAATATCAGGAACTAAATCTTGTTGTTGCTCATATTCATGGATTAAAATTCCCAATACATCCAAATAATCTTCTTCCGCTTCGGTTAATTCTCCTTTATCAAGAAGTTTATCAACAACTACTTGAGTTTTTTCTAAATCTTCTTCAGATTTTATGGTACGAGGAGGAAAAGACGTAATTAATTCTACGTAGCTAGTGTTTTGATTTAGCATTTCATGTTGATGGGATTATTTGGTTAATTAAACTAGGATTAATAAACATTTATCCTGGTTTTCAATAATGGCGTTTTATTTCAGTAAACTGTTCTCTGCGATGCACTGAGCTTGTCGAAGTGTTCCCTGTTAAGAGTTCCCTACCTTCACGGAAAGACTTTTTCAGCAACCCCTATTTAATATTTCTATTTTTTTAACAACGCTCATAGTCCCACTAATATATGCAAATATCTGTATAATATTTATGTGTAAGAGTAGTTACTGAAATAGTTATAAATAATTTTGTTTATGCTTTCACTTATCAGTTATCAGTTATCAGTTATCAGTTGCTAACGACTAACAACTAATAACTAATGACTAATAACTAACGACTAATAACTAATGACTATAGTCCTGGCAGTTCCAGTCCACTGGTTAAATCTTCCATGCGTTCCCGCATAGTTGTAGTGGACTTGTTGTAGGCATCTTTCATTGCCGCTGTCACGAGATCGGAAAGTAGCTCTGAACCTTGTGCTATTGCTTCTGGGGAAATTTCTACTCTTCTGGGTTCTTGGTTGCCGCTGACAACTACCTTCACAAGTCCACCACCAGACTCTCCTTGAATTTCCATCTGTTCTAATTCTTCTTGGAGACGCTTGGCACCTTCTTGAACTTGCTGTGCTTTTTGAAAAGCTGCGGCCAGTTCTTTCATTTTTCCTAAGCCAAAACCAAATCCCTGTCCTTTTCCTGCTGTCATAACAAATTTTCCACTTGTGCTGTGAATAACAAATCAAATTCAATTATAGTTGGGGTAGGTAATGGGTGACTGGGGACTGGTGACTGGGTAATCAATTTTATTCCCAATCACCAATCACCAATCACCAATCACCAATCACCAATCACCAATCACCAATCACCAACCTATCCACAAACTGCTTGAAACTCGCCAATCATTTTAACTTCTGGTTCTAACCAAATAGACCAACGTTCTTGTACTTCACGTTGAATATGATTAATGAGACAGAAAATATCGCTGGCTTTAGCGCCACCACGATTAACGATAAAATTAGCATGAAGTTGTGCTACTTGCGCTCCACCGATTTGATAGCCTTTTAAACCAGCTTGTTCAATTAACCATCCAGCAGTGTAAGGTTTAGGATTGCGGAAAACACTGCCACAACTGGGAAAATTATAAGGTTGGGTAGAAAGGCGATGTTGTTTATGTTGTTTGGTTGTAGCTATAACTTGTGCTGGATCTGCACCGGGTTGGAGTTGCAAGGTTGCTTGAGTAACTATCCGTTTTCCCCCTTGCAATAATGAAGTCCGATATTTGTAACCTAATTCCGCTGGGGTGAGAGTTTCTATTGTACCATCGGGAGAAAGCAATTCTGCACTCACTAACATATCTGCAATACAGCTATTATGCGCCCCTGCATTCATAACAACTGCACCACCAACAGTTCCTGGAATACCCACAGCCCACTCTAAACCTTGCCATCCCAATTCTGCTGCTTCCCATGCCAAACTAGGAATAGATTCTCCGGCCGCAACTGTTAATCGACCTGTTTCTGGGTCAAAATGCTTGGAACGGAAATGACGAGTAGCAATCACTAAGCCGGGTATTCCTTGATCACTGACCAATAAATTAGAACCTGCTCCCAGGATTGTTATTGGTAAATCTTGTTCTTTTGCGTACTCAATACTTGCTTGTAATGCTTCTAAGTTGCGTGGAGCAACGTACCATTGGGCTTCTCCTCCCACCCTATAAGAAGTAAATGCTGATAAAGAAGCCTGGGTTTTAATTACACAGTCAGTACCGGGTAAGTAAATTACTTCACTAGCGACAGAATTAATTGTTTGCTGTTTATTTGTAGTCAAAGCAGAAATATTACAGACGTTTCCAGCAGCCTGGGAAGTTATCATCGTTGCTTTAGTTGGTGATTTTTATTACTGTTTTACCGTAATATTCCGGTAGTAAGATTAACTAATGAAACTATTGCTAGATAAGAAATTCGCAAAATCAACAAAACCTAGCAGTGTGCTTCGCTTAGGATGTAGCCTGAACTGGTTCACGAAGTGTAGCAATGACTTCAGGAATCGCTTGATTCAAATTACCAGCACCTAAAAATAATGCCAAGTCGCCAGAACGCAGGTTTGACAACAAGAACTCGCACACTGAGGATAAAGTTGGTTGATAAATAACCTGCTGATGCTGCTTCCCTATTTCTGCTGCTAATTGTTCACCATTAATCTGTCCTAAATCGGGTTCTCCGGCACTGTAAATATCAGTCAGGACTACTAAATCAGCATGGGTAAAGGACTCAGAAAATTCTTCTAAAAAGGTAAGTGTCCGACTATAACGATGGGGTTGGAAGATGGCGACTACCCTTTGTCCTGGTCTAGCTTGGAGTCTTGCTGCGGCCAAAGTAGCACGAATTTCGCTAGGGTGATGGGCATAGTCATCTATAAAAGTAATACCAGCCGCTTCTCCTCGGAACTCAAAACGCCGTCTTGCCCCTTCAAAGGTAGCAATACCTTTAGCAATTTCCCCAAATTCTAAACCGAGAGCGCGTCCTACTGCTACTGCGGCTAGAGCATTGCTGAGATTATGCCGACTCAAAAGTTGTAGATTTAATACACCCAAGGCTTTACCTTTTTCCCACACCAAAGCTGTTGTACCATCAGCACGATAATCAATGTTGGTAACAGTATAGTCAGCGCCGATATCTGGATGTAGACTATAGCTGATGTTTGGGTTAAGGCGATCGCGCACTGTGTCACAATCAATGCTACCTACTAAAATTTGACAACCTTGGGCAAATTTTTGGAAAGTCTCCACTACTTCGTCTAATGTTTCGTAGTGGTCAGGATGATCGAGTTCAATATTGGTAATTATCCCGATAGCTGGGGCGTGTTTCACCAGAGAACCGTCAGATTCATCTGCTTCAGCCACTAGATACTTGCTTTCCCCTAATCTAGCATTTCCTTCCCAAGCATTGACTTCTCCACCGACTAAAATAGTCGGGTCAAGACCAGCTTGCAATAGCATATAACCAATCATGCTACTGGTTGTAGTTTTGCCGTGAGTTCCTGCTACAGCAATGCTATAGTAATCAGCAATTAAGGCTGCTAGGACATCGGAACGGTGTAAAATAGGACAACCTAATTCTATGGCAGCTTTATATTCCAAATTACTGGTATTAATAGCTGTTGAACAAATTACTTGAGGTAAGTTAGACTTATCAACAGGCAATTTTTCTGGTGAATTTAATACTATTCCATCAGCCGATTCTTGAGGACGAAAGAACTCCAGATTGCTGGCTTCTTGTCTACTAAAAATGTGAGCGCCCAGGGATTCTAACTTGCGTGTAATCTGATTAGGTCGCAGATCAGAACCTGATACTGGTAATTGCCGTTTTGTCAACACATAAGCTAGAGCCGACATTCCTATACCACCAATACCAATGAAATGAAATGGTCTACCGCTAAAATCTATCTGACTATTCATCTTTTGTTCCTCTTACACCACACCACAAAATCTTTAGAAATGACAACAAATGACACGCGTATCATAACAGGATTTGGATTTTTACAGATACTGCTCCTGTAGGATTTTCATATCTGAATAAAGGGTTAATTTTTTACTTTGTTTTTGCTTGTTCAGAAAGATATTACCCTGATGAGAGAGTTTCTCTATTTCTGATATCTTTTTATGATTATTCTGAAAACTGGGGTAACATCGGGAAAAAAATTCTGTCATGTTAAATACATATCTTTGATGGCTTTACTAGAAGTGGCTACGGAAGTCCTGGAGTTACAAACCTAATTTGACACTATATCCAGCCAGCAGGTGAATTGACTACAATAGTACATCGGCAGGGAAAAGATTATTCAACTAGTTGCAGTAGGAAATTTTAGGAAGCAGGAGGTAGGAAGTAAGAGACAAAACTTTAGCAGTGTGCTTTACTTTACCTGAATATTACCGCACATCAAATGCAGAAACTAGCAATTTTTGGAGGTACATTTGACCCAGTTCACTGGGGACACCTACTCGTAGCCAAAACGGCTTTGACGCAATTACATCTGGAACAAATAATTTGGATACCTTCAAAAAATCCTCCTCATAAACAAGCCGCACTGTTTGAACATCGAGTAGCAATGCTGGATATAGCTACTAAAAATAACCCAGCTTTTACACTCTCACTGATTGAGAGAGAATGTTCTGGGACTTCATACTCTATTAACACCCTGATTGATTTATCTGCTTTTTACCCAAATACTCATTGGTACTGGATTATCGGTTTGGATGCTTTCCAAACTTTACCTCGTTGGTATCGTGGATATGAACTAGCACAAATGTGTGATTGGTTAATTGCTCCCCGACTGGTAGGTGGTGAGACTATAGCTCAAAGTGAGTCAATCTGCAACCAAGTAGAAAAAAAAATTAGAGAAAAATCATATACAATCAATTGGCAATTACTACACACACCTTTAATAAGAGTTTCGTCAAGTATCATCCGTGAACTTTGTCGCCAAGGCTGTTCCATTGATTATTTAGTACCGAAATCAGTCGGCTTGTACATCGCCACTCACAATCTTTACACTCATAATTCTGAATAAATTCTGTGTTTTTTTTTGGATCTAACATTTTATAGTTATAAATACTCCTCCCCTTTGCGATATGATTGGGGTCTAGAACAGAATCAAAACATTTACTCAAATTTACTCATTGACCGAAAAAATCTAGACTTCAACACTCAAAGGTGTGATAATTACCCTGTTTTTAGGTAATAACCAAGCCTAAAGCAATTTGCACAGTAGGGTGAGTTACACCCAATCTTAAAGCCTGTGGACTGGGTAGTGCCGACACTTCCAGAATGAAGCAGGAAGTAAACAAAGCTCATGAGTAATTTTGAGTAGGTTTTATATAACGGTCAACGATATCAATTTATAGGCATAAATACAGAGGGCAAGACACTGTGATTAGAGTTGCAATCAACGGTTTCGGGCGCATTGGACGGAACTTCGCACGCTGCTGGATAGGTAGAGAGAATAGCCCAGTTGAACTTGTGGGTATCAATGACACTTCCGATCCTAGAACCAATGCTCACCTGCTCAGATATGACTCGATGCTGGGAAGGTTACAAAATGCGGATATTACTGCTGATGATAATTCCATTACTGTCAACGGTAAGACCATTAAATGCGTATCTGATCGCAACCCAGATAACTTGCCCTGGAAAGAATGGGAAATTGATCTGATTATTGAAGCCACTGGTGTGTTTACCAGTAAGGAAGGGGCAATGCGCCACGTTAACGCTGGTGCTAAAAAGGTGCTGATTACTGCTCCTGGTAAAAATGAAGATGGTACTTTTGTGATGGGTGTGAATGATGAAGATTATGATCACAAAGTACATCACATTATCAGTAATGCCAGTTGTACCACTAACTGTTTAGCTCCTATTGCCAAGGTGCTGCATGAAAAATTTGGCATCATCAAAGGCACGATGACCACTACCCACAGCTACACAGGAGATCAGCGCATCTTAGATGCTTCTCACCGTGATTTGCGTCGCGCTAGAGCAGCTGGTATTAACATTGTTCCTACTTCTACTGGTGCGGCTAAAGCAGTAGCTCTGGTACTCCCAGCTTTAAAAGGTAAGCTGAATGGTACAGCTTTGCGTGTACCCACTCCTAATGTTTCAATGGTGGATTTTGTAGTTCAGGTTGAAAAACCCACTATTACAGAAGAAGTTAACCAAGTCCTCAAAGATGCTTCTCAAACCTATCTCAAAGGCATTTTAGGTTACAGCGAACTTCCTCTAGTATCTTCTGATTATCAAGGTACAAATGAATCTTCCATTGTTGATGCCAACTTAACTTTGGTTATGGGCAATGACATGGTAAAAGTGATGGCTTGGTATGACAACGAATGGGGTTATAGCCAACGCGTTTTAGACTTAGCTGAGTTAGTAGCCAATAAGTGGGTCTAAGGTGATTGGTGATTGGTGATTGGTGATTGGTGATTGGGAAAAACACTAATAACCAATGACTAATGACTAAAATGCTGAAATCCCTGGCTAAGTGTTAAAACTTGGTCGGGGATTTTGGCGTTTTCATGTTGTAAAATTACTGTTGAGCCTGGTGTAATTTTACCGACAATAGCTGCACCTGCACCTAGTTTTTTTACTAATTCTAATGCGGTTTGTGGTGGTAAACAGAGGACTAATTCAAAATCTTCGCCCCCGTATAGTGCATAATTGAGCGATCGCTGTACTGTGAGCCAATGATTAAATGTTGATGGTAGAGGAATTTTACTTGCTTCTAAAATAGCGCCTACTTTACTAGCACGGCAAATTTGTAATACTGCATCGGCTAAACCGTCGCTGCTGTCCATCCCAGCAATTTTAGATTTTAGATTTTGGATTTTGGATTGAGATTCTATAATCTCCCACAATAGGGGTATGACATCTAAACGGGGGTTGGGGCGCTGGTGTGCGGTGATTAAAGCTGTCTTTTCTTCTGATTTGAGGTTTTGACCTATTTCGGGATTTAAGAGCAGTTCTAAGCCCCCACGGGACGCTCCATGAATACCTGTAACGACTATGGCATCACCTATTTGAGCGGTGGAACGACGGATAATAAAATCAGGGTTTGCTTGACCAAAGGCGGTGATGGATAAAGTGGTAATGGGCGATCGCACTATATCACCACCAACTATGGGTACATCGTATTTTTGCAGGCATTCTGTCATTCCCTGATACAGTCTTTCCACCCATTCAACGCTTAAATCTCCTGGTAAACCCAGTCCAACGGTGATACCCAAGGGAAAAGCCCCCATAGCTGCTAAATCTGATAAATTAGCAGCAGCAGCACGCCAACCAGCATCCTCTGGGGTAGTGGTGACATCACTAAAATGCACACCATCAACTAACATATCTGTAGTTACTACCAAAGATTTCTCTGATTCTGTCACCAAAACTGCTGCATCATCACCAATTACTTCTGAAGGACAGAAGCGTTGTAATCTCTCTAAAAGACCTTGTTCGCCAATATCTCGTACTCGCAAATGTTCTGCTGGTAAATTAGACATAATTTTGAGGAGGCAGGAGGCAGTAGGCAGGAGGCAGTAGGCTGAAATTTTGAATATTTGTATTTTCCTGTTCCCGCTGATAACTGATAACTAATAACTAATAACCAATAACTGATAAAAATGCGAACTATTGCGGAAATTAATGAAAAAATCAGCCAAAAACGCGCCGTAGTTTGGACGGTTGAAGAACTGAAAAAACGAATAGCGGAAATCGGTATCACCAAAGCTACTAAAGCAGTTGATGTTATTACCACCGGCACCTTTGAACCAATGGAATCCAGTGGTGCAATTATTAATTTAGGACATACTGACCCACCGATCAAAATTCGCCGCTGTTGGTTAGATGGTGTACCAGCATATTCTGGTTTTGGAGCAGTAGATTTATACTTGGGTGCTAGTTGTGCTGTGGAAACAACAGACGGTGAAGAACTGCGAGAACGTGGTGGTGGTCATGTAATTGAAGATTTAATAGCTGGTAAACCGGTACAAGTAAGAGCATTAGGACAAGTTACCGACTGTTATCCCAGAGCAACTTTTGAAACTACTATTACCTGTGACACTATCAACCAATTTTATTTATTTAATCCGCGCAATCTTTATCAAAATTTTATTATTGGGGTAAATGGAGGCGATCGCCCACTGCATACCTATCTAGGACCCCTCCAACCCCGTTTAGGTAATGCAGTTTACTCCAACCCTGGGGCAATTTCGCCCTTATTCAATGATCCCGATTTACAACTTGTGGGAATTGGCACAAAAATCTTTTTAGGCGGTGGAATAGGTTATGTAGCGTGGGAAGGTACACAGCACTTCCCCTTACAAAAGCGGTTAGCTAATAGGACACCCATTGGACCATCAGCCACTTTAGCATTAATTGGTGATGCCAAACAAATGGATGCGCGTTGGGTGCGGGGTTGTTACTTCAAAAGTTATGGACCGTCTTTAATGTTGGGTGTAGGTGTGCCACTTCCGGTTTTAAACGAATCTGTCATTGAACGTTGTGCAGTCCAAGATAAAGACTTAGTAGCGCCAATAGTAGACTTTTCTATTCCCCGTCGTGTTCGTCCCACCTTTGGTTTAGTTAGTTATGCTCAACTAAAATCGGGAAAAATTCCCATAGAGGGTAAAACGGTGCGAGTTGCTCCTTTAGCCAGTATGTTTCTCTCACGACAAGTAGCCGTAGAGTTGAAACAGTGGATAGAAGCTGGCACATTTACCCTCACAGAACCAGTTGCTCCCATTCCTAGTGAACGAGCTTTTCTACCCCAGGACAGGTGGACAGACTTTTAATTTTGGATTTTGGATTTTGGATTTTGGATTTTGGATTGTTTTTAATTGGGTTCAATCTAAAATCTAAAATCTAAAATCTAAAATTTTCTGCCCCAGTCCCTATTCTTGGGGTTTCGGCTTTTTCACTGGCTTAGGAGCAGGTGTTTTTGGTACAGGTTTAGACACCGCAGAGGTTTCCCCACCTATTTTCTTTACAGGACGTGGAGTTTCTCCATTGCGTCTGGGGGGAAATGGTTTTCTGCCACCACCAGCACGGGGTCCACCGTTGAATGGTGGTTTACGTTTTTTGGGTAAATCAGCGATCGCTTCAGCAGTTTCTACTATCAATACATCAGCTTCGCGCTTGACTTTGAAATCCCAAAACTTGCCCACAGCCTTGGTAGCCAGCACACCCCGCAGTTTCAACTTAAAATATTTGGGTTTATCGGTTGGTTTCCGTGGAGCTTGCTTGATTTTAACTACCAAACTCTTAGCGTCAAAAGATTGGTAAACTACTTCACCACGCACAGAAAATTCTCCATCAGGAATTTCTGATGAAGCTTTTACGGGCTGGGAAATTTTTTCTTTAGCAGCAGTTTGGCGAGTAGATTTCTTGGCAGCACCATTTTCGGCTCTATCTAAAGCTTGTGAACCCGATTTTTTGCCATCCTCATCTGGGGAATTTTTAGCGAGATTTTCTGGCTCCCAAACTCCGACAATTTGGATGTGTAGTGAATCATTTTCTTGTCTGGTGCGGGGATAAACTACCCAGAGATGTTGTTTTTCTAAGTCCAGGTGATTTTTCACTAAACTCATAATCCGCCCTAAAAGGACGGCATTTAGCTCCACACCATCAGATGTGATCAGTGTTCCTTGGGTAAACTGTTCACTACTGGGAGAGTAGCGCCCCCGGACTAAACCAATGGCTCGGTACTGCAATGGTTCGCTTGGAGGTGGGATCGGTTGTTGGCGATGAGCCAAATTCCCATTAGTATCACTCTCGTTAGGTTTAACAGGTGAACTATCCGGTTTTGATGACTTAGCTGTTAAGTCAATTTTAGCTTGAGCCTGGTTAAAGGCTGTAGAATTGGAAGATTCAGGAGACGGCATCAGGTCGGAATTCATAAAAACTCCTTGCGGCGGAGACACATCCCATTGTGGGATTTGACAACAACAGATGGAAAGAGCGTTTGTATGGCTGATATAAAGTATATTTCCTTTCAATCTAGCCATTATAGAGTCGGCTGTGCGAACATAAAGGCGCGAAATTTCGCATTTAGAGACTAAATGTGTCATTTAGCGCCTTTACTCTAGTTTCGGAAGCATAGCATAGCTACAATTCTGAATGCTCCTCCTAAAGTCATCACTTACTTTAACAGTCTAGATAGTTTTTTGTTATAAAATTCACAGTGAAATAACCGTATTCCGCAAAGTTTTGGAAAATTTTAACTTTGTGCTTTGTGTAAATATTAATTTCATTAATTTCGATTTATTTCGCTCAAATTTACCAAAAGGAAAAAAATTGTGTCTCAACCACGTAATCGGTGGATAATTCAGGTTGTCTTACTTCTGGCAGTTGCGGCGTTTATTGGTGTTTCTATTATACCCATCATTGGGGCTTTCAATGATTCTCAACCCTTAGCACAAAATACTAGCAGCAACTCTACTAGTTCTAGTATATCTCAGCAAAAGTCAAAGTTAGCAGATGAAATTCGCGGTTTGGAGCTAGTTTTGCAACGAGAACCTGAAAATCAAGCTGCACTTAAAGGTCTTTTACAAGCAAGGTTACAATTACTCAGTCAAAAAGGCAGGGGTGAAGTTAAAAATGCTGATATCCAAGCGGTAATTGAACCTTTGGAAAAGTTGGCTAAGTTGAATCCCCAACAATCAGAGTATGCGGTTTTACTAGCACAAGCAAAGCAGCAAATGGGCGATAATGAAGGAGCAGCCCAAACTTATCGCTCTATTTTAGCAACCAAACCCGGTGATCTCAAAGCTTTACAGGGAATGGTAAATTTACAACTCAGTCAAGAGCGCCCAGAAGCTGCTATTGGCTTGTTACAAGAAACTTTATCTACAGCAACTCAAGCAAATACCATTCAGTCTGGAAGTGTTGATGTTGTTGCTGTACAGATACTTTTAGGCAGTGTTTACGCTTTACAGAAAAATGATACTCAAGCTATCTCTTTATACGAGCAAGCAATTAAAAAAGATCCTCAAGATTTTCGTCCTGTTTTAGCAAAGGCGATGCTGCTAAAAGAACAGGGTAAGCTCGATGAAGCAAAACCTTTGTTTGATAGTGCTACGGCTTTAGCTCCTGCTCAGTATAAAGATGAAATTAACAAGGCAGCAGCAATGCCTAGTCCTACCCCCGCAGCATCACCGGAAAGTACACCGAGTCCATGAGGATGGGGACTGGGGACTGGGGACCTCACAGGGGTAGGTTTTTAATATTATCTGTTAAGGCAGGACCTGGAAGACAAGGAGGTATTGTAGACAAGGAAGATTTTATACAAAAAATGGTCTGTTGAGCGTCGGTTTTTGTGACCAATTGTAC
>NZ_JADEXH010000069.1:0-19037 GCF_015207205.1 Sphaerospermopsis sp. LEGE 08334
CCAGTCCCCAGTCCCCAGTCCCCAGTCTCCTCTGTACTCGCAGAACTCGGTTAAAGAAGATCGGTCAACAGGTGATGGTTGGCGATCGCGTGGTTATTGAAGAACCGGACTGGACGGGGGGACGAGGGGCGATCGCTGATGTTTTACCAAGACAAAGTGAGTTAGATCGACCGGCGATCGCTAATGTGAATCAAATTCTTTTGGTTTTTGCGGTTGCTGATCCTCCTTTAGAACCTTTTCAGTTGAGCAGGTTTTTGATTAAGGCTGAATCTACAGGGGTAGATGTTTTATTATGCTTGAATAAATGTGATTTAATTACAGAAGAAGAACGACAGGAAATTAGCGATCGCCTCCAAATTTGGGGTTATCAACCAATTTTTATTAGTGTGCAAAATCAAATTAATATTAATGAAGTTGCGAAATATTTAAACAATAAAATTACTGTGATTGCTGGTCCTTCTGGTGTGGGAAAATCCAGTGTAATTAATATGTTAATTCCTGATGCTAATTTGCGGGTGGGTGAGGTTTCTGGTAAGTTAGCTCGTGGTCGTCACACTACCCGTCATGTGGAATTATTTGAACTTCCTGATGGTGGTTTGTTAGCTGATACTCCTGGTTTTAATCAACCTGATTTAAGTTGTCTTCCTGAAGATTTAATCTATTATTTCCCGGAAGCGAGAAGACGTTTAGAAGGTGGAAGTTGTCGGTTTAGTGATTGTTTACATCGAGATGAACCAGGGTGTATGGTGGGTAGTGACTGGGAGAGATATGAGCATTATTTGGATTTTTTAAATGATGCGATCGCTTATCAAACTTATCTTAAAGAACAAGCTGATCCTGAGTCTACTGTTAAGGTGAAAGCTAAGGGTAAGGGTGAAAGTAAGTATGAACCTAAGTTGGAAAGTAAGAAGTATCGTCGGGTTTCTCGTCGGGTTCAGGTGCAAAGTTTACAAGATTTAGATTTAGATGGTGAGGAGTAGGTAAGAGGTTTTTTAGGGTTTTTCTGTTTGGTGTTTGTTTCTTTTTTTATTGAACCACGAAGACACGAAGGGAGCGAAGATAAGAAGTTTTTGAGGGTTTTTCTGTTTGGTGTTTGTTTCTTTTTTTATTGAACCACGAAGAACGCAAAGGACGCGAAGGTAAGAGGTTTTTTAGGGTTTTTCTTTTTTCTTTACTTCTTTTTTATTCTCTCTCCTGACTCCTGACTCCTGACTCCTGACTCCTCATTTTAATGTTTCTTTTATTGCTATTTCTAACAACTCATCTAGAGAAATTCCTGCATTTTTGGCCATACAAGGAATGACGCTTTTAGGAGAAAATGAACAATATAAACCAGCTTCTAAAAAGTAAGGTTCTCCATTTGGATCTATGCGAAAATCAAATAAGCTATAATGGCGACATCCTAATGCTTGATGACATTTTTTTGCTGCTGTTTGTACTTTTTCTGTGATAGGATCTTTTGTATCTACAATCCAAGCTTTTACACCATCTTTCGCTGTTAAATGTAAGTTACCATCATCCCCTATTTTCAGTTTATCAGCATAGTCTCTCACAGGTTTATTTTTGGAGTCTACTAAATATTCTTCTAGGGGTAAACCTATTAATTCTCCCTCTTTTTCTATGATCCCACATCTCACTTCTCGACCTAATTCTATATATTCTTCTACTATTACTTGTTCTGAATATTGAAATGCTTCTTTTAATGCGGTTTCGTATTCTTGAATATCTTTGACTAAACTCACTCCTAATGAGTTATCTGAGGTTGCGGGTTTTACTACTGTTTTGGGTGCAATGGTGGGAATGTCTCCAAGACGCAAAACCTCACCGCGAGGAACTTTTACCCCTGCTGCTGCTACAATGGCTTTAGCTTTCGCTTTATTCGCGGTTATGGCCATGACTTCCGGGGTATTACCTATATAGCGAATTTTTAACACATCACATAAAGCGCGGTAATGGGTCATTCCCGGTATACAAAACATCTGGGGTATGACTACATCAATGTTTTTTGTCGTTATCCAAGCTATAGCATCGGATAGGGGTAAACTTTGACTAGCTGCGATATCTTCAAAACTCAAAGAATGGGGAAATCTCCACTGATGATCTGGTGTAATATATGCAATCAGAATATCATAGTTTGGGTTATTTGCGATCGCCTGAATTGAATCTTGAGCATAAAGTCGTGATAAATTACAGAAAAAATCACTTTCTGCTGAACCTGTTAGGTAAAGAAGGTTAAGTTTTGACATATTTTTTGAGAAGTTCTAAATTTCCGAAGTTTTCAAATTACGTTCGCGTAGCGTTTCCGCAGGAAATATTACGAATTATTTAATCTCCACCAATTTCCACTAATTTCCCAATATTGAAATCTATTCTTACCCATCCTTTTAATTTTACCAGATTTTGCAACAATAACAAAACAATTTGCCAATGATGCACCATCAAAAATGGTAAAGGATCATCTTTATCTAACATTGCATCTTTACCTTTAATCACTTTATTTAACCAGTTTGTTAAATCATTAAAAGACCTAATTCCGGTGATTCTCCACAATTCATGATATAACCAATAAGTTGGTTTACTACTTGGTAAAGGTTCTATATGAGTTTGATTTTTACCAGGTTCTAAATACGCATCTGCTAACCCTGGATGATCATGAAACATGGTAATAGCGGTGTGAGTGCGGGGGTTACATTCAATGGGGTAAACTTTTCCGTCTGCTGTTTGAATAAAGTCAAAAGAAATTTGTCCAGTTAAATTTAATTCTTTGACAAATTTTTGCACCCAATTAAATATTTCTGGGTTGTCAACCTGTTCATAATTTACCTGAAAAGGTGAAGATTGAGAACAGCAATGTAAACGAATTTCTCCATCTCTGACTGTACTATGGGTACAATATTCTTGACCTTTAATAAATTCCTGCATTACCCAAGGTCTTTCTTTACTAATAGGCAATTTTTTTACATATTCTTCCATTCCTTCAAAGGGAAATTTCGTCATATCTAAACGAGTCACAGAATCATATTGAATACTCTTAATAATGTAAGGATTTTGTTCTTGGGAAAAATCAAAGTTGATAATTTCTTCAGGGGAAGTTATTAAAAATACCTTGGGTGCAGTTAAACCTAAAACTCGCGCTTGTTCACATAAACTAAATTTATCATCTAGGGTTTTTGTCATTTCTGGATCAAAATGAAATACTTCACAATAAGGTGATAATATTGGTTTTGCTAAGGAGTCATAATAACTTGCAACGGGACTGGAAACGGGAATAAATACATCTATTTTTTCTCGTTTTACTATTTCTAATAAACTTTGACAATATCCTTCTGGATCTTTTTCCGGTGCGGGTACTGTGAAGAAGTTTTTAACTGCGTTAGAAAATTGATGTCCTGATAACCAATATTTATGGGTTTCTACCATAAATACTTGATGTCCTGCGCGATGAAATGACCTCGCAAGTTGTAATGATTTTGTCATTTTACCACCTGTTAATAGGATTTTTTTGGGGTTTTCACAGGTGATTTTTTTTTGAAATGGTAGGGTGATGATGTTGGTGATAAATGCGGTGATGACTAGGGTGAGGTTGATGGGGAACATTATCAGGAGTAATGTTAATGTTCCTATGTTTTGAAAAAATGCGGTGATTTTTTTCATGTTTTTTATCTCACGCAGAGACGCAGAGAACGCAGAGGTTTAAGAAGGTTTTTTGGTGTTTATGTCTTTTTTTGATTGAACCACGAAGGAACGAAGGAAGCGAAGGTAAGAGGTTTAAGAGAGATTTTTTGTTGGGTTTAAGTTTAAGATCCCCGATTTCTTTGTTTAATTATCTTATTTTATGATTGTTTTTCTGAGAAGTCGGGGATCTGAATATTCAATTTTTTATTTTCTTTTGATGATTGTTAAACCGTCTCTTAATGGTAATATGACTTGTTCTACTCTGGGATCTTGGGTGACTGTTTGATTAAATTTCGCTATTGCTTCTCCGTTTTGTGTTCTTTTTTCTTTGGGTAAATATGGTTGTCCTTGTAATAATGTGTTATCTACACATATAAATCCATCCTTTGCTAATAGGTTGGTTTCTATTAACAGGTTGAAATAATCTACATATCCTGGTTTATCAGCATCTATGAAAACTAAATCAAAGGTTTCTCCATCTGCAATTAATTTCTTTAAGGTTTCTATTGCAGGTGCAGTTACCACTTTAATTTTTTTACCATGTTCTGAATTTTCAAAACATTCCTTCGCAAATTCTGATACATATTCATCCACTTCACAAGCAATTATATCACCATCTATCGGTAATGCTTCTGCCATTGCTAAAGCAGAATATCCCGTAAACATTCCTATTTCTAAAATGCGTTTTGCTTTAGTCATGGACACAAACATTTTTAAAGTTTGTCCTTCAATATGACCAGATAACATTTCTTGTTCTAACTGACGAACTGTTTCACCATCATCAAATCTCTTACTCCAATCTTCTTCAGCAGTTCTTTTCGCTAGTGCTGCTAATTTTGGAGATTCTTTTGTAGTATTATCTTCCAAATATGGATCTATTCCTGCTGCTAAATCATACACCTTTTCTAAAGAGTTTAAAAGTTCAACAGAAACATTTTCTTGTTTCGCTATTTTCAATGTTATTTCTAGTTCTTCCACCAAAATACCCAAGGGGGTAACAGGTCTAGGTTTGTTGATTTTTGTTAGTGTTTCAGTCATTTTTTTTAGGAGTCAGGAGTCAGGAGTCAGGAGTCAGGAGTGAGGAGTCAGATTATTGAATAAATCATGGTATTATTACAGCAGTTTTCATGTATTTCTACCACATCTTTCTTGTTCTCTTCCTTTCTTCCTTTGCGTCTTTGCGACTTTGCGTGAGATTTAAATAAAAATGTGGTTCATTTACCTGAAAATTGCTGTAATTACTGGTTTTTGCTTCAACTATGAGTTAAAAGCTGACTGCTGATAGCTGATAGCTAATTACTATTATTCCAAACCCAAATCTTTCAAATACATTTCCACACCAGCACCGTGATTTGCTAAATTACTACAAACAGCCTTATGTGCTTTTACTGCTGCTTCTAACAACTCCGGTTCAACTTCTTGAATATAGTCACACGCACCTATCCCACCTCTGGGAACAGGGGCCCAAAGTCCACCATCTCCCCGCTTCCGACGCATATTTTTCTGACCTTCGATCATGATCTCCATGTCTTCCAAAATGGGATGATACACTGTTAAACCCAAAGACTGACATAATGCAATAATGCGATCGCGGTGTTCCGGTTCTAACCAGTTCATCTCTACCGCTAATGTCGCACCAAAGGCCATTCCAGTTGTCACCGCGTGTCCGTGCATCATCTTCACCGCTGGTTCAAACCGAGGACTCCATGTATGCCCATAAGCATGGGGACGATCTTGATATGCTTCAAACATATTTGTTCCCTCATGTTTCATGTAAGAGAACAACGCACGGTAAATAATCTCGTCTGCTATTTCTGCTAACTCTTCATCTGCGTCTACAGTCGCAAAATGTGTCTCTATCAAACGCGGTCCGTATTTCTCCAACATCTCAAACAATACCGCATCATCGGTAATGGCCATTTTAATAATTTCTGCCATCCCATTACGAATATGTCCAGTTGCTAAGGTGCGGAAAAAACTCCGATCTACTAAGGTTAGTACGGGGGGATGATATGCACCAATACTATTTTTGAACTGTTTACCATTGGTACAAGTGCGGGGTGAAGGACCTGCGTCAATAGCTGCTACTACTGTTGTTCCCACCATAATATAAGGTGTCCGACGATGTTGTAAGGCACAAGCTAAACCCGCAACATCGCTTAACACACCACCACCTATAATTAATACAGGTTCGTTGCGGGAAACATCGCAACCATCTTTTCCTAAAAACCCTAATATTTTGTGTACTGTTTCCGGGGTTTTGTCTGTTTCCCATGCGCGACATACCATCATTTCTAATGGTATTTCATGAGCATCAAAATATTTTCTAACTTCCTCACCATACAACTCGTTAACTGTCTGGTCTATGACTGCTACACAACGACAACGACTATTGTATATGTTAGCTAAAATCTCGTTTTCTAACTGAAAAATTCCTTCTACTACTTTGACTTCTGCTGTTAATGTGAAGGTAGCAGCAACTTCAAAGGAACGACCATCTTTTTTATGTGCTATTTCCCCAGATCCTTTGTACCACTGGGATGTGAGGTACTTTTCCCCATGTGTGAATCTGATAGTATCATTCACTAGGGAATTTTCGATTTTTTCTGATTCTACTAATATGTTATCTGCAATATCTGGGGTTGGTAATATGCTTTGTGGAGTCATGTTAACTGGCCTTTTTCTGATTTTTGTAATTTGGTCAATATGGAATATAAAAAAGTTCTGTTCTTGTAGAAATTGGATTTATTTGAACAGTCCTTTTTTTTTGCAAAAGCTTCAACAACATCAATCAGATGAACCGATGTTTCAGATTTAACATTTGCATCTTGCCAACCAGTCGGCTGGGTAGCAAATTTACTCATACTTTCACCGAAAATGTAACTAAACGTTAATTTTTCTCATTTTCTGCGGTGGTTTACGAGTAAATTTTGAAATTTAATTAATGTTCTTAACAAAGAGTAACATTTTTTGGTTGCTTGTGGTTTATGTAAAGTTTATGTATTTATTAAATTAATCAGAATTGATTTAAATTCAAAAAAATATATTCTTTTTAGTGATATATATTATTGACAGGTCTATTTTTTTATGATATGTAAATCAACGCTAATAGTATAAATCAGAATAGTTGCTTAGGATTGCTAGAAAACAACTATCTGCGGTTGGATATTCGGTTTTCAAATTCAGTTGTTGCCCTTGATTAATAAAACTTCCTTCACGATCCCGATATCATCTTAAAATATTGTTAATTTCTGCCAAACTCTCGACCTTCAATTTACAAACCACCCCAAAACTATTATGGCTATAGGCTACGTCGCACTTGTACTTCATGCACATTTACCCTTCGTTCGTCACCCAGAAAGTGACTATGTGCTAGAAGAGGAATGGCTTTATGAAGCTATCACAGAAACTTACATTCCTTTATTGAAAGTATTTGAAGGATTAAAGCGAGACGGCATCGAATTTAAAATCACGATGAGTATGACACCGCCTCTGGTGTCTATGCTTCGTGATCCTTTGTTGCAGGAACGCTATGATGAACATTTAGCCAAATTAGAAGAACTGATAGAGTTAGAAGCGGAACGCAATATCCACAACGGACATATGCGTTATTTGGCTGAACATTACGCCACTGAGTTTAATGAAGCTCGTCAGGTTTGGGAAAAATACAAGGGTGATTTAGTAACAGCTTTCAAGCAGTACCAAGATACAAACAACCTAGAAATCATAACTTGCGGTGCTACTCATGGGTATTTACCCTTAATGAAGATGTATCCCCAAGCTGTATGGGCGCAACTTCAGGTGGCTTGTGAACATTACGCAGAAACTTTTGGTCAAGCACCTAGAGGTATTTGGTTGCCTGAATGTGCTTACTATGAAGGTTTGGAAAGGATGCTGGCGGATGCTGGTTTGCGTTATTTCCTCACCGACGGACATGGTATTTTATACGCTCGTCCCCGTCCTAGATTTGGTACTTACGCGCCAATTTTTACAGAACCCGGTGTTGCTGCTTTTGGTCGTGACCATGAATCTTCTCAACAAGTATGGTCTTCGGAAGTGGGTTATCCCGGTGCTGCTGAATATCGGGAATTTTATAAGGATTTGGGTTGGGAAGCTGAATATGAGTACATCAAACCTTATATCATGCCCAATGGGCAACGTAAAAATACTGGGATTAAATATCATAAAATTACCGGACGCGGTTTAGGTCTTTCTGATAAGGCTTTGTATGATCCTTATTGGGCAAGGGAAAAATCCGCAGAACACGCTGCTAACTTTATGTATAATCGGGAAAGACAAGCCGAACATTTACACGGGATCATGGGACGGCCTCCGATTATTGTTTCTCCCTATGATGCTGAGTTGTTCGGTCATTGGTGGTATGAAGGTCCTTGGTTTATTGATTACCTGTTCCGTAAGTCATGGTACGATCAGGGAACTTATGAAATGACCCATTTAGCTGATTATTTACGAGCTAACCCAAATCAACAAGTCTGTCGTCCTTCTCAGTCCAGTTGGGGTTATAAGGGTTTCCATGAATATTGGTTAAATGACACTAATGCTTGGATTTACCCGCATTTACATAAAGCTGCGGAACGGATGATTGAAATTTCCCAGTTAGAACCAGAGGATGAGTTGCAATGGAAAGCTTTAAACCAAGCAGCGCGGGAGTTGTTGTTAGCTCAATCTTCTGACTGGGCGTTTATTATGCGGACAGGAACAATGGTCCCTTATGCTGTGAGAAGAACACGATCGCACTTAATGAGATTTAATAAACTCTATGAAGATATCAAAGTCGGTAAAGTTGATAGTGGTTGGTTGGAAAAAGTCGAATTGATGGATAACATTTTCCCCAGCATCAACTATCGCGTTTATCGTCCCGTTTAGTTTTTCGCAGCTTGACCATCTCTGGGTTTCCAGCCCGGAGAGGATCAAGTTCCATTCCTGGTGGTTGTGACAACAGAAATTGCAAAATTTTCGCAATTAGGTGAGTATCAATGATAGATTATTATTGATGCTACCTAATTGACACAAACTATCGCAGGTTTTCAAGTCAGAATCATCATGAAATCTTTGCACCGTCCCGATTTATATACCTGGTCTTGTTTTAACCCGACAAGAAATATTGATTTCAATGGGTTCGCCTGGATTCGTCCAGAGGGTAATATATTAATTGATCCAGTAGCTTTATCAAATCATGATTGGCATCATCTGGAATCTCTCGGTGGTGTGGTTTGGATTATCCTGACAAACTCGGATCATCTGCGAGCAGCTAAGGAAATTGCTAGTCAAACTTATGCGAAAATTGCCGCACCGATAGCTGAAAAGGAAAATTTCCCAATAGCGTGCGATCGCTGGTTGAGTGATGGTGAAGAATTTGTCCCAGGAATGAAAGTCATGGAACTTCAAGGTTCAAAAACTCCCGGTGAACTAGCTTTACTACTAGAGGACACAACTTTGATTATTGGTGATTTAGTGCGATCGCGTTCAGCAGATACTTTAACTATTTTATCCAATGACAAGCTGTTAAATCGAAAACAAGCTATTGCTTCCGTTCACAGATTAGCAACATTAACCAAAGTACAAGCTATTTTAGTCGGAGATGGTTGGTCTGTATTTCGGTACGGAAATGAAAGATTAAAGGAACTTTTAGCTACTTTGTAATTCGTAATTCAACAAGATACCTGACTTCTGGAAAAAGTTGGGTATTTGATTGTCTGCAATCAAAGCAAATTCAAATTACAATAGAAGATATTGCTATTGTCGTAATGATTCAGGATAGAAAATACTCTAAGTCAGAAGAATAAAGGCTTTTCAAGTAAGTTATGATAATTTTGAAAAAATATCACTTGTCTCTATTCCTGATTTCATAAGCATTCTGACTCCTGACTCCTGACTCCTGAATTCTTACCTATTTTCTATTCCCATACAACTATGAATAATTTTATCAATAGTAAAAAACAACTATTTGATCGGTGGGCATCAAGTTACGATTGGACATTTCCTTCTTTTATTTACCAAGCTATTCATAAAAGATTAATTTCCCACATCGAACTTCCAGCAAATGCCAATGTTTTAGATTTAGGTTGTGGAACTGGACGCTTATTAAATAGATTAGCCAGTCAATTTCCTGACTTACGCGGTACTGGTTTAGATTTATCTCCCCAAATGTTACGGGTTGCCAGACAAAGTAATCAGCACCGTCCACGCTTAATTTATATTGAAGGGAATGCAGAATCACTTCCTTTTGCTCAAGGTCAATTTGATGCAGTTTTTAACACTATTAGTTTCTTACATTATCCTCAACCAGAACAAGTTTTAAGTGAAGTTGCCAGGGTACTTGTTCCCGGTGGACGCTTTTATTTAGTTGATATAACTGCTAATAAATCACCTTTTCAATTAATGGCAAATTCTCCAGTTGGAGTTAAATTTTATCATCAAGAACAACGTCAAAAACTAGGATCTGATGCTGGTTTATTGTGTTTAGGACACTACTATTTATTGGGTCCAGTATTACTGACTATTTTCGCAAAACCTGAATAGATCAACATACAGCAGGAGTCAGTAGGGGCGAAGCATTCGGAAAATAACCAGGGACAAAAATTGATAATTGTTCCTCCGAATGCTTCGCCCTTACAGGAAAATAACCTGAGATAAAAATTGATAAGCTGTTGTGCATTTAATTTGCATAAGTTTAACAGGCAAGACTTGTACTGAGCGCAGTCGAAGTATGCCTGTTCCACAAGAGCTAAGAATATTAGGATTATACAATTTAGCTGCGTAACAGCTTAATTGTTCGCCAATCTTTTAGGATTTGGCGATCGCTTTCATGAGTCGGTGTAGGTTTGCGTTTATTAGTAGGTCAAAATTTTAACGCCCGATTTGATTGGGGTATTCCCTTAGTTAAAGTCGATCAAACAAGAAAACGGTCTTTACTTCTCCATTGAATATAGACCTTTTTAGTCAGTAGTCAGTAGTCAGCAAAACCCCTGATTAGCCCCCCTTTCTAAGGGGGGTTGGGGGGATCTAACTTGTGGCCACATCACAGAAAAATCTCCTGAAAAAAAATAATTGCCAATAGCGGGCTATTTTGCATAAATTTCTGTAAAATCGAAATCTAAATAAAAAAAACCACATTATTAAGTGAATAGCTCTTTATTTTGCCATTGTTCACCTTTCCTTTTGCCTGTCCCCACGAAAAGACATTTATGCCTAACGGCACGCTACGCGAACAGCAAACCCTAGTTAGGGAACTTATGAGGAAAGCAATAGTCCATTTAGAAACTTAAATTTTCAACTGCTTATGTTGCGTCGGCAAACTGTATTGTATCTACTCCTGAGTGTTTTACTCATTAGCTGTTCACCCCCAACCACAGCCGAACCCACTACTACATCAACCTCTCAAGTCCAAGTACAAACCCCTAAAGGTCAAAATTTGCCAATATCTGCTCAAGCTACCATTCCCAACGGCACAAAAATCAACCTAGAAGTCGCAAAAACTCCAGAACAACAGGCTATGGGGTTAATGTATCGACCAGCCTTACCCGATGACAGGGGAATGTTATTTGTATTTCCCTCAGCCCAAGCAGTCAGTTTTTGGATGAAGAATGTACCTGTAGCTTTAGATATGGTCTTTCTTCACGACGGGGTAATTAAGTATATTGAAACTTCTGCACCCCCCTGTAAAAGTGAACCTTGTCCCACCTATGGTCCTAACGTACCAATAGACCAAGTAATTGAACTTAGATCCAAACGAGCTACAGAATTAGGTTTACAGGTAGGTGACAAAGTAAAAATCGAATTTTTCAACCCAAGTTATTAGTCATTGGTTATTCTTCCCAGTCCCCAGTCACCTGTGAAGAATCTGTCAATTTTTCATGAAGATACTTTGGTAAAAAAACTATTCCGTAAAATATAGAGGTTAATATTTAGCAGCAGTTATCATAACATCGGATCTAGCTTTTCCCCAATGAAAAACCCAACTTCAAAGTTTCACTGGAAAAATCCTTCTTGTGACATAAGTGTAAATAGTCATCAATAGAGGACTATAGGCTATGGAATCTTGGATACTTTAGATGTAATTACATTAAGCACAAAAAACTCAAGAGGATCAAGCCAATTTAACTTATAGTTCCTATTACTTGAGATTGGGGGAAACAAGCAATACGAAAGTCATAGGATTTTGGATTTTAGATTTTAGATTTTGGATTTTAGATTTTGGATGGTGAAAGTGTTTGAGGATTTATTCAGTCATAGCACAGTGACACATAAAATACTGGCTTTAGATCACTGAGAAATGAAGGAAGGATATATGATAATACACTCTACTCAAGGAGGTGAGATACAAATGGCACAATCAAGATATTCTCGTTTGATTAATTTTCTCCAAGAAGATTTGGCGATCTCAGCCGCTTCTCTGTCTGTGGCTTTGCGTCATCGGGAGCAGGATACAGGCTCTTTAACCATGATCCTGTGGCAGTATGGGTTGATTACCCTAGAGCAGTTAGAACAAATTTATGATTGGTTGGAGACTGCATAGGTAAGCAATGGAATACTAGAAAATCCATTGCTGGTAACTATTTTGGTCAATATTCTGGCGGCTAACTGTATGCAAATTCAATATGAAACGGTTGAGCTAATTCAGGAGAAATAAGGTATGTCAAGTCAACTCTGCCCTGGGCAAAGTTTGATAGATCGAAAAATTGATGCTGAGAATTTTGAATTATTGACATCCAAATTAAAAGGGCAAGTTGATCAAATCACTTGCCCTTTTGTTGTGAAGAGGCAGGGAACAGGGAACAGGGAAAAGATATTTATTTATTATCCCTATCTCCCTATTCCCTTCTTACTGTCACCTGTCACCTGTCACCTGTCACCTACCTTATCCAAAAACCTTAGCAGCAGCAGCTATACCGGTACCAGGGGTAAAATTGTCATAGCCAACTTCTGCCAGCACAATTTCTAATGATGCGATACAACTGAGAATATCGCGATCGCTCACAAATCCCAAATGTCCAATACGGAAAATTTTATTACTTAGATGGTCTTGTCCACCAGCTAAAGCAATATCAAACCGCTTTTTCATCAATGACCGAATTTTATCCGCTTCCATTCCCGGTACTGATACAGCGGTAATAGCTGGACTAGCACATTCATCTGCCGCAAACAATGGTAAATTTAAAGCTTTCATCGCTGCACGAGTCGCATTTTTTTGGCGTTCATGACGGGCAAAAATTGACTCTAAACCCTCTTTTTTCATCATCCCCAAGGTGGTGTGTAGTGCCACAATTAAGTTTACTGGGGGAGTAAAAGGAGTTGTATTTTTAGCAGTAGACTTACGATATTTACCTAAATCTAAATAATATTTTGGCAACTTCGCAGTTTTGTAAGCTTCCCAAGCTTTAGGACTCACAGACACAAATCCTAAACCGGGGGGTATCATGTAGCCTTTTTGGGAACCGGAAGCAACTACATCCAATCCCAAAGCATCAACAGCCACATTGTAAGCACCCAAGCTAGTTACAGCATCAACAATAATTAAAGCTTCCCCATGTGCTTTTATATGACTATTAATAGCTGCCAAATCATTAATTACACCTGTGGAAGTTTCGCTGTGGGTGATAATGACAGCTTTAATTTCCTTGTTGGTGTCAGCTTGTAAAATTTCTCCAAACTTAGCAGGGTCTAAAGGTTGTCCCCATTCTGCGGTGACAGCTTCCACATTTAAACCAAAAGCTTGACCGACTTCTACCCAACGTTCACCAAACTTACCATTAGAACCGACCAAAATGCGATCGCCAGCGGAAAGAAAATTAATCATTCCCGCTTCTACTGCACCAGTACCGCTAACATTCAGCATCAGTACATCATTTTGGGTTTGGTGCAGCCATTTCAGGTTTTCTGTCACCTCCCCCATCATGTTACTAAATTCACTGGTACGGTGTCCAATGGGGTGTTTAGCCAAAGCCAGTAAAGCTGCTTCTGGAACCGGAGTAGGTCCAGGAATCATCAACATTAACTTATCGTCCATTATCTCTATCCCAAAAATCCAATAAGATTCAAAATCCTGTGAGGATGATTTAATTCTGATGGCAAATTTTAGATATTCATCTACAAATTCAATCAGTCTGTCATCAGAAGATTATAGTACCTGAGAGAGTCACATCTGCTCTAGGCATAAACTTAAAAATTAAAGGCAAAAAGGCCAGCTTTCGGCTTTCCTTTTCACCTTTCCTCTTTATTTTTGATCGGAAACCACTTGATTGGTAATTGGTAATCGGTAATTGGTCAAAACTCTTTTCTGTCACCTGTCACCTGAATTATTTACCAAAAAGCTGATTAATTGCCAATTTTGGATCTGGTTGTTTTACCAAAGACTCACCAACGAGTACAGCGGATGCTCCGGCTGTTTGTACTATACTTAAATCCTCTGGTGTATGTAGTCCTGACTCACTGACGACTAAAATATTTTTCTCCTGTAATTGACTACCTCTTGCTTTCAGTAGTTCGCAGGTGGTTTGGAGGTCAACGGTAAAATCTTCTAGGTTGCGATTATTGATACCAACTAAAGAAACACCATCTAAAGCTAAAACTCGGTCAAGTTCTTCTAAACTATGTACTTCAATCAAAGCCGCCACTTTCAGAGTGTTGGCAATTTTAATGAAATACTGTAAATCCTGATCACTAAGAATTGCCGCTATCAATAAAACTGCATCTGCGCCATTCACTCGCGCCAAATACATTTGATAAGGATAAATAATAAATTCCTTACATAATAATGGTAAATCTACGGCAGCACGGACTAAAGATAAGTTATCAAAACTACCTTGAAAAAACTTTTTATCGGTGAGAACAGAAAGACAACTTGCACCACCTTCTTCATAAGCTTTAGCAATTTCTACCGGGTCAAAATCTGCCCGTAAAACCCCTTTGCTGGGGGATGCTTTTTTTACTTCTGCAATTAATGCAGGTTTAGTTTTTCCTTGACGCAACGCAGCAACAAAATCACGGGTAGGAGGTGAGGAAAGGGCTTTTTTTTGCAGTTCTTTTAACGGCAATTTTTCCCGCATTTGTTCAACTTCTGTTTCTTTATACCAAACAATTTCTTCAAGGATATTATTTGGTTCAGCATCCTCTAATACTGCTTGGTAGCGAACAATAGAGACATCAATAGCTGGACTAGGTTGACGACGACGAATTTGCATTTTTGGTAATTGGTAATTGGTAATTGGGCATTGGGCATTGGGCATTGGGCATTGGGCATTGGGCATTGGGCATTGGGCATTGGGCATGGATTATTAAATTCCGCTTTTTCCCTGTTTCCTATTTCCCAATCACCAATCACCAATCACCAATCACCTAACTTGCGATCGCTCGTTTGTAGGCTTCATCTAACACTTCTGATAGTGTAGGATGGGCGTGAACCAAATAAGCCAAATCTTTTACAGATTGACGGTTAGCAACTGCGGCGGATGCTTCGTGAATTAAACTGGAAGCGTGTGCGCCGAAAATATGCACACCTAAAACTTCGCCTGTATCTGAACGATAAATTACTTTAGCAATGCCATCGGCTTCGTTTTCTGCCAAAGCTTTAGAATTACCCTTAAAGTAACTCTTACTGGTACCAATTTCAAAACCTTCTGCTAAACCTAATTCTTGGGCTGCTGTTTCTGTTAAACCCACATAACTCACTTCTGGATGGGTAAAAGCTGCTGCGGGAATGCTGCGATAGTCTACTGTTTTGTTTTTACCCAGGATATTTTCTACAGCAATAATACCTTGAGCCGAAGCGGCATGAGCCAACATCATTTTACCGTTAGCATCACCAATGGCATAGAGGTTAGGAACTACTTCACCACCTGAAAGCACTTCCATACCATCATTTACAGGGATAAAATTCCGTTTATCCAGTTCCACACCCACAGATTCTAAACCGAGATTTTTAGTAACGGGGATGCGACCTGTAGCTACTAAACAAGCATCAACTTCTAAAACATCTAAATCTTCTTTAGTTTGGAAGTCTGCTAACTCAATGACAACAGGAGAACCAGGAATTACCCTTTTTGCGTATATTCCCACTTTGGTTTCAATATCACGGGGAGTAATTAAAACCCGTTCTGCCAGTTTAGCAATATCCCGATCAAATCCTGGCATTAATACATCCAGGGCTTCAATCATGGTAACTTCACAACCCAAAGCGGTGTAAACATCAGAAAATTCTAAACCGATGTAACCACTACCAATAATAGCGATCCACTGAGGTAAAGATTCTAACTTTACACCTTGGTCACTGGTAAAGACGGTTTTACCATCTATTTCTATTCCAGGAGGAACAAAAGGAACAGAACCAGGGGAAAGAATGATATTTTGGGCAGTGATAGTTTTGTCACCACTATCCGTCATCACGTTGACTTTCTGTGAACCAGCGATTTTTCCCCAACCCCGGATAATATCGACTCCCAAACGTTTGAGACTGTTGGTTAAGTCACCTTGAATTTTCGACACAAGATTATTAGCATGATTAGCGATCGCCTCTCGCTCAAATTCTACACCACCAATCTGAATCCCCAAAGACTTGAGATGGTGAGCGTTACGTAACTCCCGCACCTTACCGGAAGCAGCTAACAAAGCTTTGGAAGGAATACAACCTCTGTTAACACAGGTCCCTCCCATGTCTCCAGCTTCAATAATCGCTGTTTTCAAACCGTAATGAGCAGCGTGTAGGGCTGCGCCATGACCACCTACACCCGCGCCAATAATCACTAAATCGTAATCAAATCCAGAACTCACGTTAGTTTCCCCGTTTCTTTAACCTACTTATTTTTAACTTCATTCCCCCCGCTAAAACAGTTCACTTAGTGCGATCGTGTTCAGAATGGGGATAACCTTAAAATTATAGTTATATTTGGATGATGGGTTTTTCATGACATTTTGCCATTTTACCCTATTTCCCGATCATTTAGAGCTTGTCCTAAGTTGACAATTTCATAGACAAAACTATACTTATATTGACAAAAATCAATATATTTTCCGGAAAAAATCCACTACTTGATATATAATACGGTGATATCAAGTATTGAATTGAGACTATTGCCGACGCGAAAACCAAGCAATGATGGTGGTAGTCTTTTTCAGAAACTTAATTGGAACACAATCGCGTTGGGCTACAGCGTGAAGGTCTACAGAGGGATAACCGCTCCCATGCTCCCGTTGAAGTAGAAAGTAAAGTCTAGCTTTGTCTAGGTTTTATATAGCAGCAAACCGTTAATTAACCCTAATTAGTTAAATACGCGACTTTTTCAAATCTTGGATTTCTGAGGGTGTGAGGTTGCGCCATTCACCTAGTTGTAAACCATTTAATTGTAATTGACCAATACTGACCCTGATTAATCTTAAAGTGGGAAATCCTACCGCAGCAGTCATGCGTCGCACCTGGCGGTTTTTCCCTTCTGTGAGAGTCATTTCCAGCCAAGCTGTAGGAATATTTTTCCTAAATCTAATCGGGGGGTTGCGTTCATTCACTATAGGTTCTTCTGAAAATAGCTTAACTTGGGCGGGACGAGTTCGGTAATCTTGAATTTCTATTCCTGTGCATAGTTTTTGGATAGCTTCTGCATCAGGAATTTTTTCTACCTGTACCCAGTAGGTGCGTTGATGCCCAAACCGGGGGTGAGAAAGACGATGCTGTAACGGTCCATCATTAGTTAATAACAGTAAACCTTCACTATCCCAGTCTAAACGCCCCACTGGATAAACATCAGGTACATCAATGTAGTTTTTCAATGTAATGTGTTGCGGAGATTCTTCGGTAAATTGACTCAGGACACCATAGGGTTTATGAAAAATAATATACTTAAATTCATTGGTCATTGGTACATTGGTCATTAGTTATTAGTTATGATGCTAAAAATCCAGCCCCTACACATTTAAAACAGGCTTGGGAAAGATTTCAGCAAGGCAGTAAGGCGATCGCCCTGGTGCTGCCAAATAATCTTGAAAAAAACGGAGAAGGAGGGATTCGAACCCTCGTTGAAGTTTCCCCCAAACAGACTTTCCAGGTCTGCGCCTTAAACCACTCGGCCACCTCTCCAGGTGTCATGAATTTTCATTCTAAACCAAAACTGTAAAAAATGCAATGATTAGATCAAAGATTTTTACAATAAATCTACAATCTCACATTCTTTAGCAAAAATCAAGATGGTTCAGACCCACACAGTCAAAGTTCACAACCGCCAAACAGGCGCATCACACACCCTGCAAGTTCCAGAAGACCGTTATATCCTGCATACAGGGGAAAATCATGGCATAGAACTGCCCTTTTCTTGCCGAAATGGGGCTTGTACAACTTGCGCTGTCAGGGTAATCTCAGGAGAAATTTACCAACCAGAAGCTATTGGCCTATCCCCAGATTTACGCCGTCAAGGTTACGCTTTGTTGTGTGTGAGTTATGCCCGTTCGGATTTAGAAGTAGAAACACAAGACGAAGACGAAGTTTATGAACTTCAGTTTGGGCGCTTTTTTGGTAAGGGCAAAGTTAAAGCGGGTTTACCCTTAGATGAAGATTAGAGGCAAATAATAAACAATGAAGATTGTCCCAAGGTGCAGCTACTTACAGGCTAAAATTGCTGCTTTAGTATCTTGTTTGGGTATGTGGGCGCAAAAAGTAGCAATTTTATCTTGTTTGTTGTTGTTGGTCAGTTGTCAAGGCAAAAATCAGCCAGCAAACATACCCACAGTAGTCACAGTAGCGCGGGTTGTCAGCGGACAAACTTTAGAAGTGCTGGGATTGGGAGAACAACCAAATATAACTTCCCAAGTACGCTTAATCGGTTTAGATGCGCCTGATTTACGTCAGCGTCCTTGGGGGGATGATGCTAAAGCACTTTTAGAAAAGTTAATTAATGATGGTGATGGCGGGAAAAAATCTCTCAAGTTAGAGTTTGACCTGGAAACCAAAAACAGGTTTGGGCAAATCTGGGCTTATGGGTGGAAAGATCAGGTGTTTTTGAATGAACAAGTGATCAAACAAGGGTATGCTCTATTTGTGGGCCGATCGCCTAATCACAAATACAATCAACGCCTAGAAAATGCCCAACTTTGGGCAAGACTGATGGGACAAGGTATCTGGAACCCAGAAAACGCCATGCGTCAAACTCCTGGTGAATATCGGCGGATGAATAGGTGACAAATCAAGTCAAAAGTCAAAAGTCAAAAGTCAAAAGTTTTAATTGGAAACCTAATGACTAATGACTAATGACTAATGACTAATGACTAATGACTAATGACTAATGACTAATGACTAATGACTAATGACTAATGACTAATGACTAATGACTAATGACTAATGACTAATGACTAATGAC
>NZ_JADEXH010000006.1:0-150236 GCF_015207205.1 Sphaerospermopsis sp. LEGE 08334
TCATAACCCAATAACTAATGACTAATGACTAATGACTAATGACTACTTTGACAATTATTACACAATCCGAAAAACTCTAGGGTGTGGTAAAATACTTTAAATTTATGGCTGGTTTGTAACTCGTTTTCTAGTTCATGGACTGGACATTGATGGATAGGTATGGAAATACCACATTGTAAACAGGTGAGGTGATGTTTATCTTGTTGGGTTAAACTATACAAAGCCTCACCATTAGATAAAGTTCTCACCTGTACTTTACCTTCGAGTTTCAAAGCTTCTAGGGAACGGTAAACTGTGGCTAAACCCATGCTTTGATTTAGGTTACGTAGTTCTATGTATATGTCTTGCGCGGAAATACCTTGTTTAATGTTTTTTAATAGGTTTAAAATTCTGTCTTGACTGCGAGTACGTATAGCTTTCATAGGAATTTTGGCTTTTAGATTTGCGTGGGAAAATAATAAAATTTTTGTATTATATATGACGGTTTTAACTTAGTATATCTGATATGAGGTTTTTTGATTGCGTAACATAATAGATTAAGTTTAAACAGTCTGTGATATTGTGACAACGGACAGCGACGAGGACATAAGCTGATGGCAAAAAACTCAGACCATAAAAGAATTTTAGCTCTGTCACCTGTCTCCTGTTCCCTGTCACTTACTATATTTTCACTCAGTTGGAACATAAAAGGTATAGGATAGCGATCGCACCATTCAGCAAAAGTTACCCCCCTCATGCAAAGGAAGTATTTAGCTAAAATTTTCGTGACTCTTCGGCCTTCTGTTTTAGATCCTGCTGGTGTAGCCGTACAAACTAGCTTAAAACAAATGGGACATGAAACTGTTGAACAAGTCAGAATTGGTAAATATATTGAATTAACAACGATTGCACCAGAGGAAGCTACAGCAAATCAAGATGTGAAAAATATGTGTGAGGAACTGTTAGCAAATACTGTGATCGAAAATTATCGTTTTGATTTGATTGAAGTAGAATCTCAAACTGGTGTTTTTTAGGTAATGGGTAATTGGTAATTGGTAAAAACTTCTTTACTGTCACCTGTCACTTATCACCTGTCACCTATTCCCTATTCCCTATTCCCTTATTTATGAAATTCGGTGTTTTAGTTTTTCCCGGTTCTAATTGTGACCGTGATTCTGCGTATGTGACTAGAGACTTACTCGGACAACCAACGCGGATGGTTTGGCATCAAGAGACTGATATTAGTGATATAGATGTAATTATAGTCCCTGGGGGCTTTAGTTACGGTGATTATTTGCGTTGTGGGGCGATCGCTCGTTTTTCTCCTGTGATGCGGGAAGTGGTTAATCATTCACAACAAGGTAAATTTGTCATCGGTATTTGTAACGGGTTTCAGGTATTAACTGAGGCTGGTTTGTTACCTGGTGCGTTAACGAGAAATGAGAACTTACATTTTATTTGCGATCGCTCTCCCTTAAAAGTTGAGCGTAATAATTTACCTTGGACTCATGGTTATACTGAGGGAGAGGTGATTACTTTACCCATTGCCCACGGAGAAGGGAGATTTTACGCAGATAAAGACACTTTAGCAGCAATTGAAGATAACGGACAAGTGGTATTTCGTTATCACGAAAATAATCCTAACGGATCATTAAATAATATTGCAGGGATTTGCAATTTGCAAGGTAATGTGTTAGGAATGATGCCACATCCTGAACGTGCAGCAGATAAAGCATTAGGTAATACTGATGGTTTGCGCTTATTTACGGGTTTGTTAGGTAAAGTTGCAGCGTTAGTTTAATTGTAAACATCAAATCATAGATCCCCGACTTGTTGAAGAAATCGGGGATTTGGTTTTTTATTGGTTTTTTATATGAATTAAAAATACTATAAAAAATACTATAATTAGTATTTAGAACAAGTTAGATTTTATCAAATAGTTCCTTGATTATTAGGAGATGATATCATGACTCAAAGTATTTACCAGCAATCCAATTATCAAAGATTAACAGAAATTGTGAATCATTTAATTGACAACAATCATCTGTATCAAGAAAATCTGGATAGAGAGGAAATGATAGCAGTGATGAAAGATACTTTCAATCCCGTGAAAGTTGTGGATGTGAATAATATTTCTGAGGAAGAATTAAAGAAACGAATTAAAAGAATTTTATCTTTACATTTAGTCTCAGGAATGCTGAATGATTTTACTCCAGAACAAATGAGAATTTTTGATGAATCTGTAAGGACCTCTTAAAGAAGTCCGGGATCTGATGTTTCCTGATTTTTTTCTATTTCATTATTTTTACGTATTGACTTGTTAAGTTTTAAAGATTTAATATAAAGGGTGTTGTAATATTAACAACCACAAGTAAAGGTAGAAATGAATAAAATAGCAATAAATCCAGACTTAGCAAATGTAGATTACACTGATTTATTAAATAAAATTGTCCAAGTTTTACAAAATAAGCAGATATTCACAATTTCTGCTGATAGAAAAAAGGTGATGATCAATATTAATGATGTAGTTAATGAAGTTATTAAGTTAACTCCTCATAACCCATTAGGAAACGAAAGGATATTACGTTCAGCAACTTTGAATTTTATTCCTGGTACTGAAGATTTATTCAGAGAGAAAATTAAACAGATTGTAGTTTATATTCAATCTCATCTACAAAGAGAAATTACCACAAAAACTGGTGATCATCAAATAGATAGATTCACTTTTATCAAAAGTCTTATTTTAGGTTTGCAGGAATTTCAAGGAGAATATAACCGAGATAAAGATACCAAGGAAATTCTTTTAGACTTCACCTATCCATTTAAAGAAGCGAAAGATTTACAAAAACAGAGATTAACAGTTAAAAAAGACGAAAGAAACAAAAACAAACAACTACTAAAAGCGCATAAAGTCAAAATTCACATAGATAAACCCCGTGATTTTAACGCTACCTTATTAACAGGGATAAACAATTATCTTGATATCACATTTGCAGATGCTAACACAGAAGATCGAGAAGATTTAGGATATATAATTGAAAACCTAGAGAAAAACACCAACTCCGATATTTACAGTTTACAAAACCTTGTTAACCAAGAAACATTAGGAAAACTGAAAAAACTAGCTAAAATCAGATATTTAGAATATTTATTAGAACAAATTGATGACAAAAATCAAGGTAAAATATACTTAGAAGATTTAATTAGAAGATTGAAACTATTAGAAGATTACATTAACGATAGTAATAAAGCAGATGGAGAATATCAAGTTAACTATGGGGGAATATCGGTTAATTATCAAACCATATTTTCCCGCAGTGAAGCTTATGATATATTACCAATAATTCCCATCATCGAAGGTTATTTAGGAGAAGCAGAAAATCCAAATCTAGAAGATATAGAGTTTACCTTTGGATTAAAGTTAAAATTAAACGGTAAAGTGCAAAATGATGGAGAAAAAACATTAAAAGGTAAAGTGCAAAATGATAGAGGAAAAACAGCTTTTGACTATCATCTCAACCTGTTAGATCCAGATAGTGATCCTCACAAAAAAGAACTTGCAAATGAATCAACGAAATTCACATTTGTCAATAAAATCTTGAAAATCGGATTTTTATATTATTTCATCTTTGCATCACGGCCAAATCTTGCAAGTGATTTAGAATATAATCCCATAGAGACATTAGAAAAAAACGTCTTACCCATATTGAGAGGTAATGACGACGAAGCAAAACGGAAACTTTTTAGAAGTTGGATCAAAGGTTTTGATACATTAAAAGTTGCAGAAAAAATAAAAACATTAAAAAAATCTCTCACCGAATTAATTAAATATAAAACACCATTTCCGGTGAGAAATTATCCCGTACACATTTCTGTGAAAAACAGCATTTTAGAAACCGATATTGACACCATCAACGAAAGACAAACCATATTTAAAGAAGCATTGCGGAGCAATTTTAAAGACTGTTTAAAATACATCAACTTAGGAGACGCAACCACACAAGACAACTTACTGATAACCCTTCCTGGAAACATCAGTATTAGTGAAATTCATTTTTTAGAGACAGAAGAAAAAGAAACCTTTGATATGAAATATGATCTGACTCCAGGAGTAGGAGTTTTACCCGTCATATTTTTAGCAATGAAAGAAGGGGGTAATTTTTATCAGAAACACTTACAACATCGTAACTTATTAGTATTTCCCCATCGTTCGGAAAACGACAAACTAGAAGAACATCAAGAATTTATTTACAAAATTACCTATAGTTTACTTACGTATCTTTGTCTTCATGTTATTTTAGAAAGACAAATATTAAAAGATGGAAAACCATTTATTCCTCTGTTTAGAATACACCTGAAAGAAAAAACAGATAACGCACCTATAGAGAAATTTATCGTTTCCTTAACTAAGGTATTATCCCATCTATTGAATGAAAGATATCGCAGCAATGAACAGGGAATAGTTATTACTAAAACTAGCAATTTAAAATTTACAATTCCTAATTCTCTCAGTTCATTATATTCTGTATTTCCCAAAAATTTTACCTTTGCACCCACTGATAAGTTTACATTTCAGGAACTTAAAAAACTTGCGATCATTGTTGTTTCCAGTCGAGAAAGTGATAGTCGGTGGAATATAAAAGATAAAAAATCTAACTTAATGGGTGAAATTATCACTTTAGAAACAGAAAACAAAACCGCAAGAGTGCAACTATTTAAAACCTTCTCAGAAAACTACGACGATCATCAAAAAATGTTTGAATATCCTACGGTTGTAGTTGATAACGTAGACAAACTTTATCAAAGAGGGTACAGACACTTTATTTATATTGCAAAAGTTCCCTACAGTAGTACATTACATATTACCCAAGTAGATAAAAAAGAAGAATTGTTTTTCATGTCAGAGAATGTGATTAAATCATTCAAAAAAGAAAGACATGACATCAAAATTTATCCGATGTTTTTTGAAAAATACTATGCAGTAAAATTTGAAACTCCCAAAGCTACATCTTTATATATTCAGGATACCTTAGAACTTACCAATTTAGCGGAGGATCAACATAAACAATCTGTGATTTTCTTTAATTTATTTAATGGTTTAGAAGTTGCTAAGGATGTTAATTATCATGGAGTCATGTCTTATGCGACTTTGTTAAATATTTATCAGGGAATTTTAGATGATAAAGATATCAAAGAAGGGTTAATGTATGATGACAGTCAGTTAAAAAATGAAATTTTGCAATGTTTAACTTTGTTCCATTTTTCCCGTTATGAAAAATCAGGTAAATTACAATTAAAGTTAGATCCATATCAGCATTTAATCGGGGATGAATCAGTTAGTAAATCTGCAATTTTTCCACATATTAGAGGTAAGGGAGAGTTTAATTCTCTCGCTTTTTTAACTCACGTTAAATCAATATTATTAGGTAAGGAAAAATAAAAATGAAATGGTTTATATCCCCAACTTCTCAGATAAATTTATCATTTATTTACTAGATAATCACAGAAGTCGGGGATATGATTTATATAATAACGAACCACGTTCTGCGAAGCAGTTCCCGAAGGGTAGACACGAAGAACACGAAGAGAAGAGGTTTTTGAGGGTTTTGACAAGGAGTAAAATATGACTGCACAAATAGCGGATGATTTGGGAAGATTGTTTGAAATGGGTTTTAATATTGGGATTTTGTCTTATATCCATAAGAATAATATTAAAAATTATTTTGGTGATTTGTATAGTCAGGAGTTGCAAAATCTCAAGTTTGCAGAAATTACAAAAAATATTGTGAAGAAGGTTGTTGGTAAGTTAGAAAGAGAAATTGCAGAAACTTGGTGTCAGTTTTTTGTACAGAAGGGTTTTTTGTGTGGGTTAAATTTCTTTCGGGAGTATCTTAAATCTCTGGGATGTCGTGAAAAAGCAAACTTGCAAAATTTGGAAGTTATTTATTTTCAATGTCGGTTTAATGGTGAAAATAGTATTGGTACTCATGAAGTTGATGAAATACAATGGTTTAAAAATGTTCTCTCTCAGTTTAAAAATGTAAATGTCACTTCTGGGGATATTCAAAATTATAAACAAGGTGGTGATTTTCTTAATGCAGATAGTTTAATGTTGTTGAAATATAAAAATAATTACCGGGTTTTATGTCTTGACTTGTCGGTATTTTCTATTCACACTAATGATGATTTACAAAATATTGATTATGTGGAAATTATTAGAGGTTTGTTATTACGAGATATCAATTATTTACGTTCTAAAAGTGTGTTTTCTAAGTTGCGTATTGATACTGAATCTTTGGGTTTAGATTTTTCTCCCGGTTTAAAGGAATATTTCACCGCTTTTAAATCTAAGGATAAAGAAAGTGCTAAATTAATTCAAGCGGGTAGTTATATTTATAGTTTCTGTCAGTTTTTACAAGAAAAATTATCAGAAAATTCTATTCTTCCTGATGTTTCTAAGTTGGTTTGTAATGCAGTGGGATATAGCGATCGCTATTTTAATACTATCTCTATTCCCGGAAATAATATCCAACTTTTTGAAATTTGTCATCAAATTTATCAACAAAATTACAAAACAGAAGAAGAAATTAGCGACGCACGTTATCGCGTTTTACAAAAAATCCAAATTAACGCATATCGCAGTTTTCAACAAGGTAAAAAACTGGTTGACTCTCTCCTCAACATTACTCCTAATACCATCAATATTTTACCACGTCATACAGAAACGATCACCGACTTTTATAACTCTGTTTCTCCCGTACCATCTGAGTTAATTTCTAGTTTAAATTTAACTGGAAATCCCAATTTTAGACAAGCGCACAACCAACTAATTACAAGATATCTACTTTCTGAAAATACCTACATTTTCTTAACAGGAAATCCCGGAATCGGAAAAACTACTGCTATTGTTGATTTTCTCACTCAATATCAAAATGATGGTTTCCTTTTATTATACGTCAGTCCCCGGAAACAAGTCAATCTTGACATCATTGAAAAATTCAAAGATCGCAAAACTGGAAGATTAGTAAATGAGCAAATTTTTGCTATCAATACTCACAGTAATTTGATTCAAGACAATGGTGGTAAACTCTCGGTTGCTTATACATCAAACCAATATCAAGAAGATTTTACTTTAGGAAATGTGCATTTTCTCAACAGTGAAAATATTGAGAGAAAATCACAACGTCAAGATAGACTGCAACAAATTACAGATGATACTTTTCAAGATACAGGAACAAAAAATAAAGGAGTTTTACAGAGTATTTGTGAAGGTTTATATTACCTCATCAAATATCAAAAATCTAATCAAATTATTGCAACCGCTTCTACCCAGTCTTTGAAAAAAACAGACTATGGTGATACTTTACAACATTTAGAAAAAATCTTTCAAGACGCATACAGAAAAAGTGACGAGAAAGTATTTCCTGAAAAAATGCGAAATATATCCCGTCGCATCAAACATCTATTTATTATGATAGATGAAATTACCGGAGATGAAGGAGGAGTAGAATTTTTAGAGGGAATTAAAAAAATGGTTAAAACTTATAAATTAACAAACCCAGAAAATGGTTTTAATACTAAAATCATCGTTGCAGATGCTTCTATTGTTGATAAAAATGTCATTTGTCAACATTTAGAAGATACTTCCCCCGAACCAAATAAGGTTTATTTTAGAAAAGCAGAATCAAACATTCAACCTCTATCTGTAGAAAGTTTCACATTTAAAGGTTCACCCGCTATCATTATTAATACTAACACCTATCCTGCAAAAAGTCTTACTATTAATTATCAAATAATTGTCGAATCTTGTCGTTTTACTGATAGAATTAAACTAAGAGATAAATCTGATTTAGAGAAAAAATCTCAGGAAAACATTTTAACAGATATTAAAAGTATCTTCCAAAAATCCGATGTTGAACAATTTATAGTTTACATCCAAAATAAACCTAAATTATCAGAACTGATTGATAAAATTCAGTCAGAGTTAGGAAGAGATAACTTTGTTAAAAATACCCACTTCCTAGAAATACACGCGAATATTTCAGAATTAGAAAAACAGGAAATTAAACAACATCAAGAAAACGTCAAAGTTGTATTTATGACTGCTTCCGGAAGTCGCGGTTTATCCTTCCCCAAAGCGAAACATATCTTAGTCGAAATTCCGAAATTTGAAATTGAAAAAAACCTGATGGAAATAATTCAGGTTATTTACAGAGGTCGGGGAAATGATATTATAGATAATCAAGATAAATACGTCACATTTTATTTAGCTGAACGTTCAGTTTATTATCAAGATGATCCAGAAATATCTATTAAAGAAAACTCTCTCAATTTATTAAATCTTCTCCTAATTCTTAAAGCATCTATCATGACTAGGATTCAAGGTTATGGTAATATAGGAAGAAAGAATTTTGTACTTATCCCCATCGGTGGAAAATCAGTTTTTGCTGCGGGAGAGGGTTTTTCTAGTAAAATCGAAAATCTCATTACCCAACTGAAAAAAGAATATAACCGTAACAAAAGTCATACTTCCTTAAAATACGCATACACCAAACTAGAATTATTAATGGGTGACGGTGATTTTATCGTTGCTAAAAATACCGAAGAGAGTTATTTAAAGATTCGGGAAAATTTTAATAATACATTTTTAGAAGTTGCAAAAACTTTTGATCAGTTATTAGATTTTACACCTTTAGAATTAGGTTATATTAGTGGAGGATTATTAATTGTACCCAGTCCTAAAATTCAAGAATCTTATCAAATGCGTTTTTTAGATATTCAAAACTATGCAAATAGAGAATTATGGAATACTTTAAAAAGCATTAGTAAAAATCAAATCTATCCCGAAAGTCTCACCTCTGCGGTAAAAGATGCAATAGAATTAGTAGAAAAATTAATTAATGCACCGGAGAAAACTCAGAATTATATTCAAAAAAGTCAACACACAGATCAATATTACGCTTTACCATTATTTGCATTTATTAGTGGTGAAGTGATGAAAGAATATTTTGATAGTAAACCAGAAGAACCGGAAGATCAACGTTTTAAAGATATCCTATCTATATATATTCGTTCTTTGTATCCGGTGGGTAATATTTTACCGATAGGACATAATTACCAAGAATTTCCTTTTGTGGTATTTAGAAGTTATAGTTTGGAGGAAATGAGAAATAAATTGTTTACAGAAAAATATTTGTTAAATTCTCAGGAATTAAATGTTATTAATTTAATTCTTTCTCAAAATTAAAATTAGTGGTTAGATCCCCGACTTCTCCAAGAAATCGGGGATCCTATTAGGATTTTGGATTTTAGATTTTAGATTGATTAAAGATTGATTATAATTTGTGCGATCGCTATTTTTAACCAACCTATATTTAAAGCTATAATTTAATTATCTGCATTCGATAAATTCTTCGCACACACATCAACCAACTCGCAAACATCACAACCGGGAGAACGCGCTTTACAAACTGCACGACCATGATATATTAATCTAATAGACCAATTTTCCCATTCTGGTTGAGGTAATAATTTCATTAAATCTTTTTCAATATTAATAGGTTCAGTATTTTTTGTTAACCCCAAACGCTGACTTAACCGCTTCACATGAGTATCTACAGTCACCCCTGCATTAATACCATAAGCGTGCGCTAAAACCACATTTCCAGTTTTTCTCGCAACTCCTGGAAGCTTTAATAATTCTTCCATTTTATTGGGAACAACTGAGTTAAAATCATCAACTATCATCCGACAAGCAGCTTTGATATTTTTCGCTTTATTGCGATAAAAACCCGTGGAACGAACTAATTCTTCTAATTCTAAAATATCCGCATTTCCTAAACTTTCTGCATCAGGAAAACGACTAAATAAAGCTGGAGTAACTTTATTCACTCGTTCATCTGTGCATTGTGCAGAAAGAATTGTTGCTACTAATAATTGTACCGGAGTTTCATAATTTAAAGAACAAGTCGCATCAGGATAAAGACGATGGAGACGAGTGAGAATTTCTAAAGTACGTTGCTTTTTGGATAACTTTTTAGTAGTCACATCAACAAGTTTTATTTAATTAAAAATTAACTGAAAATTTTTTAGGTGAAAGATTTTGATGTTTTTGATTTTAAATCTAAAATCTAAAATCTAAAATCCAAAATCTAAAATAAAAATGGATCACATTCCCAGTCTGAGACTGGGAACGAAATGAAAGCTAAAATTTGCTTACAAGTTCTGGAATATTTGTTGTACAAATTCTAGTTGCAGAGTTTCTTTGAAAATCAAGAAAATACCTAATCCTAAAAGTAGGACTAAACCAGTTTGCATGACACCTTCTTGAATCTTTGCTGGTAAGGGTTTACCTAGTAAACCTTCAATCAAAAGAAAAGCTAATTGTCCACCATCTAAAGCAGGGAGAGGTAAAATATTGATGATGGCTAAATTAATACTAATTATTGCCGCAAAAGATAACAAATTTGCACTATTATCTGCTGCTAATTTAGCACCAATTTTCACAATATTCACAGGTCCTGAAACTTGACTTGCTGTTTGTTGAAAGTTGGTTATTAGCTGTCCAAATCCTTTGATTGTACCAATAAATAATTGCTGGAATCTATCAGCAGCAACGGTGAAAATCTCTATAGGATTTTGGGGACGACGATAAACAGCTTCTCCATTTGGTCCTAGTTCAATTCCTACTAAACCTTTACCATCAGCACTTTCTGTAGGAGTTAATTTCAAAGGTATTTCTTCGTTTTGACGCTGAATTTTGAGGTTAAGTTGTTGATTTGGATGTGTTTGAATTTCTTTGGTCAGCAATAAGGTAGAATCTTTACTAGCAGTTAGTTCTTGACCATTGACGCTGAGAACAATATCACCTGCGCGAATACCAGCTTGGTAAGCTATTGATTGTTCATTAACAGGTTTAACAAGTACACCAGGTTGATATTGAAATTCTTGGGGAATACCAACAATACCTATTTGCAAAGCGAGAACAAAATAAGCAAAGATTAAGTTTGCTATGACACCGGCACTAATGACGATCGCCCGATCTAAAATAGGACGATTCCGCAATAAGTTGGGATCATTGGGGGGAATTTCGCTATCTGGATCATCGTCGGGAAAACCAACAAAACCACCCAAGGGGAAAGCGCGGATGGTGTATTCTGTTTGTGATCCTTGGTACTTTAACAGGGTGGGACCAAAACCCAAAGAAAAACGGTTAGCGTAGATACCTTGAGAACGTGCGGCTATAAAATGTCCTAACTCGTGTACTAAGATCAAAATTGCCAAGACGGCGATCGCTGCTAAAACTGACATAGAGCAAATTTAGTCAAAATATTGAGATATATATCTTTATTGTAGTTTGGGAATGGACTCAGAAACAAAGTTTAGTGTTATTTATTGTCAATTGCTAATAAAAGTGCAAATTATGGCGATTTTGCTAGTTTCCCAGCTTGGAGCAAAATTTGTCTAAATCAGGATGTTCAGGATTTGAAAATTTACAGGATAATTCATTTATTTTTCATCCTCCCAAATTGTGTAATTTTCTGCAAAAACCTCCTCCCAAGTTAAAGCAGTAATTTCTGGTTTTTTACCCATTTCATCCCTAGCATCTTGTTTAGCAGATGTAAAACACTTATCCCAAATAGACTCTAAAAACTCTCGATTAAGACTAGGCATTTCTTCTTGACTATCACTAATTTCTCTCCTTGCTGAACGAATGGAAATTACCCAACTAGCACTACGTTTTTCAGGTTGACATTTCCATTTAATTATATGTAACATCAATCGAGTTAATTGACTAATAACTGCTCTTTTTTCTGATCTTCCCATTGACTCTGCTAAACTATCTAAAATTTGCTCAACTTCTGCCATTTTTCCCTCCTTTAGCAATTCCTTTGCTTTTTTCACTGCTAAGTATGGTGATTGAAATACCAGTTCATCCCATGTTAATGTCATAATTAAAATTCCTCTCTTTTATCAATAGGAAGTTGATCTCTAGTGAGCATAAAATAAAATCTTGGATATTCTGATTCTGACAAATATACTACTCATAATGCGTCCACATTCGCAAAACTTTAATAGTATTCTCAGATTCAATCACTTCATATACTAAACGATGTTGAATATTAATTCTTCGTGAATACGCACCTTCTAAATCTCCTACTAATTTTTCATAAGGTGGAGGATTTTGAAAAGGGTTAATAGCAATAATATCAAGTAAAGTTTGCACTTTATCTTTCAAATTACTTGCTGCTAATTTTTTAGCATCTTTCTGAGCTTGTTTAGTATAAACTAATTTCCAATTTACCACTCTAATTCCTCATCACATTCTTCTATTGGTGTTGCTAATCCTTCTTTAATTGATTCTCTCATCCCTGGAATAGAAAGTAAATATAGAGTTTCTTGGATAGATTTCCAGTCACTTTCAGATAATAAAACTGCGTTGCTATTTTCTCCTGCAATAATAATAGGTTGATGGGATTGATTGACTGAATCAATTAAATCCTGTAGTTGTTGTTGTGCTTGATTAATTGAAATCATAATCTTTTTGTTGAGATTACATTATCATAAATAATAGCATAGAATTTATTTTTTTGTCTGAATCAGGATGTATAGGATGTTTTTTAATATTCATCTATATTTTCAGAAGTTGCGCTATGAACATCCATATATAAAGCAATAGTCATTTACAACAGTCCTTTTGCTTTCATTCTGTTGTAAAATGGAGATGATACTAATTCATTTCTACTTTGTTGTACTTGTTCCCATTCTTCCTTTATTTCTTGGTCAATTTCTTCTTGGTGATCAAAGTAATAACCCATAGTAGCATGAGCTTCAGCTTGGGTTAAATAAGGATGTTGATGACACATTTCTTCCACAGACCAACCATAGGCAATATAGTCCATAACAATTTGTGCTACCCTAATACGTGGAATACGCTGTAATCTTGCTGGTTGATTTTCGGTTTTTTCAATATGCGGGTAATTCAGGGTTAACATATTATTTGATTTAGCTAAGTAGCTTGAATCACTATATTTTAGTATATCATTTTTTTGTCTGCATCAGGATGTCCAGGATGGTTGTTTCATATTCATCTATATTTTCAGAAATTGCATTTTGTCTGAATCAGGATGTCCAAGATTTGAGGATGTACAGGATGGTTTTTTAATATTCTTCTATATTTTCATAAATTGCGCTAATTTTAATATCCCAGAATATCAAAATCAAATATAATCCTGTTAATCCTTTAATCCTTTAATCCTTTAATCCTGATTCAGACAGTTAATCTAACGTAATATTCTCACTTCAATTCCCACACTAAGATTACTCCATAAACGGTCAGTAGTTAAAACAGGTTGATTGAGAAAAATACCTAATGCTAAACAAGCTCTATCACCAAATGAAAGTCCAATTGATTTAGTAATTGGTCGTAAAGTTCCTGCTTTTAATGCTTGTTCTTCATTAAAATCAATCACTTCCAGATTCAGATTATTTATGATTAGAATAATATCATTGTCTGGTATTCCTGCATCTGCTAATTTGGCTATTACTTCAGATAAATTCATTGTACTAATTGCAGCTTTCCCAATAAATTTTAACACTTCTTCGCTTCCAGGTTCTTGATTGAGTAAAGCTAAAATTGCGGAAGCATCTAAAACAACTTCACTCATTTAAACTTTCCTCTCTCCGTTCCTGAATTAATTCTTCAGATAGTTTTCTAGTAGTTGGAATATATTTTCTAAAAATGGCTTGGGCATTTTTTACAGAATTTTCCCACTCTTCTTGATTGACAATAGGACTAACTATATCACCCAATGTTTTACCTTTACCAGCAATAGAAGCAGGAGGAGTACGGCGTTTTTGTGCTGGTAATTGATGTTTGAGAAATTGAATAAAATCTAAAACTTCTTGTTGTTTATCTGCTGGTAATTCTCGGAAGTTCTCTAAAACTGCTTGTTCAATGGTCATAATTTTACCTTTAGGAGTATAATGTAATTATATTATAGATTATAACTTTTTGTCTGAATCAGGATGTCTGGTTACTGAGCGAAGTCGAAGTACAGGATTTGAGGATGTACAGGATGGTTTTTAATATTCATCTACATTTTCAGAAGTTGCGCTAATTTCAATATCCCAGAATATCAAAATCAATTATAATCCTGTTAATCCTTTAATCCTGGTTATCCTGATTCAGACAGTTAAATATATTATAAAAATAATAAAAAATGGTGCATTAAATAAAGTTGATTAACGCACCCTAAAAAATTAGCGTAATTTTACCACTGTCTTCAACGGAAGAGAGATAATTTTTCTGCTACTTGTTGCTTGTTGTTTTCTTAAATCAGCACAAATAGCAGCTAAATCATAATCAAATGACTTAGCTTCTTCATCTCTGATTTTCCGAATTTCTGCCAAAACTTCATCTTCCATGATAAATTAATTTTTAGGAGATACTTCAAAAGAAAGTTGAGAACGATAAAAACAAACATTAAATTCCATAAAAAAATTAACTTGTCCCAAAATTAAAGGAACATTAGTTGCTTGAGTCCAAGCAAATACTAATTTTACAGGTTCAAAATCTGCTACTTTAGCTGATACAACCAAGACCCGCGCTTCAAATTGAGCAAGATTACCTGTTAATTGTAAAGAGGTTGTTAAATCTTCCCAGTTTGCACCAATATCTAATCCTAATTGATAAGGTAAAACATTAACAGTTGCTCCCGTATCTAGTAACCCTGTGGCCTGTAATTCCTGTCCACGATAAGTTAAGATAATTGGTAGATATGGTCTAAAACCTGCTTCTCCCAAGGAAGGATCATAAGTAGTAAATGAGTATTTATGTGTATTATTCATGATTGCTCTTTTCTGCTTCCAGAACTTTCAACATTGTATTTGCAGCTTCAAAAGCATCATAGGGAGATGAGATAGGATAAGACATTCCTGGTTTAATTAATTCCGATTCTTCTTGTACTAATTGAGAGGCTAAATATTGGATAATTTGTAATTTTTCAGCCCGACTTAATTTATTTAATAATGGCATTAATTCTAGCATGGTTTGATTATTGCTATAGTTAGTAGTTGATATTATATCATTTTATCAATGTAATGGGAATTTGTCTGAATCAGGATGTCCAGGATTTGAGGATTTACAGGATGTTTTTTTCATATTCATCTATATTTTCAAAAGTTACGCTAATTTTAATATCCCAGAATATCAAAATCAAATATTATCCTGTTAGTCCTTTAATCCTGGTTATCCTGATTCTGACAGTTAATTATACATTACTTAGTAATTTAACCTGAGAAATAGCACGTTCAACATCTGGCAATTTTTGTCCATGTTTTGCGGCAGTTTCTAACCATAAATCTCTGACAATGATCAATTCCTGTAATGTTTCTTCTAAAGTTTCTCCCTGTACTAAACATCCTTTTAATGCTGGGATTTCAGCTACAAAACCGCCTTCTTCACAGGGATAAACAACAATGGGATAATTCATAATTACGCTCCTTCTATCAATTCTAATACTCGTTTAACATAAACTGATTTTACTCGATTATTATGCACGGGAATTACTAAAATTATATCATCTTTGATAAAGATATGATGACTACCTGTAATTCTATCTAATACAAATTTATCTGGTTCTAACAGTTTACGAATATCACTAAATTTGGCATTATTGGGACTATTGGTTAAGTTTTCAATTAGTTTATCTTTTTTGACCATTTTCCGCTAATAGAATTTTTAACATTATTTGTCAGAATCATGATGTCCAGGATTTGAGGATGTACAGGATGGTTTTTTATATTCATCTATATTTTCAGAAGTTGCATTTTGTCTGAATCAGGATGTCCAGGATTTGAGGATTTACAGGATGGGTTTTTAATATTCATCTATATTTTCCGAAGTTGCACTAATTCAAATATCCCAGAATATCAAAATCAAATATAATCCTGTTAATCCTTTAATCCTGGTTATCCTGATTCAGACAGTTAAATTTTAATAAAAAACAGTGCATTAAATTTCATGAAATTACTCAACCCAATTTTCTAATAATAGATTAGGAATGCGAGAAAATTCGCGGATGTTGTTAGTAACTAGGGTGACACCTAAACTCATTGCATGAGCAGCAATTAACATATCCATTTGTCCAATAACAAGACCTTTACTTTCTAAATCACTTCTAATAATTCCATAAATTACTGCTGCATCTTGACTAAATTCGACAATTTCTAAAGGTAGTAAAAACTGAATTAAGGCATTTTTATTTTTTTGCTGTTGCTGACTTTTATAAACTCCATATTCTAATTCAGCAACGGTAATGGAAGAAATACCAATATCAGAAATTGATAAGGTTTGAAATCGTGCTATAACTTTTTCTGGCTTTTGTTTAATCAGATAGATACAGATGTTTGTATCGAGCAGATATTGCATTTAAAATTCCTCTCTTTTATCAATAGGAAGTTGATCTCTAGTGATCATAAAATCATCAGAAAATTGATCTAAACTATCAATTAGAGTTTGCCAAGGGTTATCTTTACTAATCAGAATAATTGCATTACCAATTTTTTTGATATAAACTTCTGTACCTGTCATTTGAAAATCTGGGGGTAATATGACTGTTTGATGAGTACCATCACTGCTAAGTTTAGCTGTGTTCATGATATATGGCCTTTAGGTTAGTGGTTTATTCTTTGATTATAACTAATAATTGTCTGAATCAGGATGTCCAGGATTTGAGGATGTACAGGATGGTTTTTTCATATTCATCTATATTTTCAGAAATCGCATTTTGTCTGAATCAGGATGTCCAGGATTTGAGGATGTACATGATGTTTTTTAAAATTTATCTATATTTTCAGAAATCGCATTTTGTCTGAATCAGGATGTCCAGGATTTGAGGATGTACAGGATGGTTTTTTAATATTCATCTATATTTTCAGAAGTTACGCTAATTTCAATATTCCAGAATATCAAAATCAAATATAATCCTGTTAATCCTTTAATCCTGGTTATCCTGATTCAGACAGTTAAATTTTAATAAAAAACGGTGCATTACATTTCATTAACGCACCCTACGAGATGAGCGATCACATTTAACTGATATAGTCAGTTATAAAAGTATAAAATATTAATTTTACCACGGGATAATTTCATCAAAAATGCTACTCCTAAACTCATCACCCAAGATGGGAAGTATTTTATTTAAGCTTGTTTCTTTTATATGGTCTAAAACTTGCGAAACATCCTGAAAATCGTCTCTAATTTTAAATTTTTGCTCTGATATATTTTCTGCTTCTGGCTCTCCTTTCAAAATATTACAGTGTACTAAAGACAAGCATAAATTATTGAGTTTATTACTTTCAATATCCGGAAGTTCCTGACTGAGAATATCTAATATTTCAGATATATTCATTAATCTCTCACGCCGTGATATTAAGCTATTAACAACTCTTTCTAAACTGTATTTATCTTCAATTGTAATTCTCGGTTTACCGCTGGCTAATAAATTCTGGTAGCGTTCCGGTGTATGTAAATTTTCATTCAATATATCTGGAAGTACATTAACTCCACTGGGAATAGAATTTCTAAAAACAAGCAATGTATTAGATGGTGGAAGATTTCCAACACATGATTCTGTATTTGTACAAACAAATTGTAGTAGTTCAGCAAATCTACTAAAGCCAACCATTTCTGGTTTAAACCCTGGTATTGCATATTTGAATGCTTCCCTTATGGTTGAAAGGGGAATGCCGCTCCGATTCATTTGTTTACGAGCTTCAGAATCTTGACAAAACCAATTGATAATTGTTTGACTATGGAATAAAATACTATTTTTATCCACTTGATAAATTGGTTCAATCTTATTTGCCATACGTACAACAAATGGATGAGTTATGCCAATTCCTAAACCCTTATCATTAATAAAGGCTGTATTTTTTGACTCAGTGGTAGTATCCTCAAAAGGATCTTCTTCTGGTGCTTCTAGTCTTATAAAGTGATCGCAAACTGATTTTAAAATATCATTTGCTGCATTTTCATAAGCACAACCAATAACTTGTTTGCCATACTCATGTAATTTTTTTGCCAGGGAAGCAAAACCTCCATCTCCTGACACAATAACATACACTTCAATGTGAGGACGACTAATAGTTATATCCATTGCATCAACAGCTAATTGAATATCAGCAGCATTTTTTTTGTGATAACGTGCAAACCCAAAAATTTGAATTGGATCTATGCCTAACTCATTAATTTCACCTTTGAGAAGACTTAATCTAGGATCACTCCAATTAGCATAAGCTCGCTGTAAGGAAATCCTCTCAACCATATCTAAATCTAAAATCTGGCGATATATCTGTTTTAATGATAATTCTTTGATAAAATCTCTCGAAAAACTATAGCCTTTCGTAAGATTTTCAATATCATAAAGTATAGCAGTGTTAAATCTTGACATAAGATTTTATTCCCCGTACTGTAATGTTATAATACTACTAATTAGAGTGAGTATATAAAAATTTTACATATTCTGCTTTAGATCGTAACATTTATTTTCATAATTTCACTGCTTGTTACATAAAATTACGTAGAGACGCACCTCCAAAAACGCCTCTACAAAAACCCTAAACTACAAAACCTCCCTACCCAAATAAACCTGTAAAACCTCCGGTACTTTAATCGTCCCATCAGCTTGCTGATAATTCTCCAAAATCGCCGCCATAGTCCTTCCCACAGCTAAACCAGAACCATTTAAAGTATGTACAAATTGCGTCCCTTTCTTACCAGCTTCCTTAAACCGAATATCCGCCCTTCTTGCTTGAAAATCAACACAATTAGAACAACTAGAAATCTCTCGATACTTCCCAGAAGATGGCAACCAAACCTCTAAATCATAGGTCTTTGTTGCCCCAAAACCTAAATCACCAGTACATAAATTAATCACTCGATAAGGCAACTTTAAACCCTGTAAAATTGACTCTGCACTAGCAACTAACTTCTCTAATTCCTCAAAAGAATCTTCCGGTTTTACTAACTTCACCAACTCAACTTTATTGAATTGATGCAACCGAATTAAACCCCGCATATCCCGTCCATAACTTCCCGCTTCTCGCCGAAAACAAGGAGTATAAGCACAGTGATAAATTGGTAAATCTTCCGCATTTAAAATTTCCCCCCGATAAAAATTTGTAACGGGAACTTCCGCAGTCGGAATTAACCACAATTCATCATCTGCACATTTAAAACTTTCTTCCGCAAACTTGGGTAATTGTCCAGTTCCCGTTAAAGAATCAGTATTAACTAACAACGGTGGACTAACTTCAATATACCCATTTTCAATATGCTTAGAAAGCATAAATTGAATTAACGCCCTTTCTAAAGCAGCACCCGCACCGATCAAACTCACAAACCGACTTTGGGCAATTTTTACCGCTCTTTCAAAGTTCAAAATTCCCAATTTTTCCCCAATTTCCCAATGCGGTATAATACTCTGATTTTCCGGTTTATATTCATCTCCCCATCTTCTCACTTCTGGGTTATCATCTTCACTTGCACCGATGGGAGTAGAATCACTAGGAAGGTTAGGAAGTGCTAAAAGTAAATCTTGAATTTGCGCTTTTAACTCTTTTTCCTGGGGTTCTAAATCGCTTAATGTGATTTTAATATTATTCCCCTCTTCCTTTAAAGCGAGAATTTCCTCACTTTGCGGACTAACACCCGATTTTATCTTTTGTCCTACCAGTTTACCAATTTCATTACTCCGCGCTTGTAAATCGTTGCGTTTTGCTTCCAGTTCCCGTTGTTTTTGACTTAAATCTAATATAGGTTGAATGTCATATTTACCACTACGACTGTTCAACTTTTCTTGTACTAATTGGGGGTTTTCTCTAATTTGTTTAATATCCAGCATTGGTGAATTTTGTGAGTTTTTGTCAATTGTACTTGATGGAGGTGATTCTTCGTAGGGGTTTAGCAATGCTCAGTAGTGTCAACTGAAGCTAAACATGGTTTATCTGTTAGCTTCCACACCCCCCATGAAATGAATTATGGCTTACGCCACGCTACGCTATCATGGCTAATCGCTAAAGTTTACTAAAGTAAACTCTCAATTTTCTGGTATTTTTAGTCATCTTTAGATGACTTTTGCTATTAGACTGGGAATTCATTCCCAGTCGGGTTATCGGTTTTAGGTTAAGTTGACATCAATGAAACTCTTGCTTTACCCTTACTTGCATCATCAATCATATCTATTATTAACACCAGTTTTATACAATAACCATCCAAAATCATCAAATTAATCAAAATCCCTTTTTCATCCGCGTTTATCTGCGTTCATCTGCGTTCTACTCTCAATATAGAATGTAGGTTGGGTTGAGAAACGAAACCCAACATTTAGAGAAACGAAACCCAACATTTATAAGATATTGATAAGATTTTGTTGGGTTGCGCTATCGCTTAACCCAACCTACAAAATATGATAAACTAAAACTAAAATCAGGAGGTTTTCAGCAATGATGACATCTGAACCAGTAATTTTAAATATCAAAAATGTTGGTTTAAGTGATGAACAATTTTATCACCTCTGTCAAACTAACGAAGATTGGAAACTAGAAGAAACAGCTAAAGGAGAATTAATTATTATGCCTCCAGTGGGTGCAATTAGTGGTAATAGAGAATCAAATTTTAATGGATATGTTTGGTTATGGAATTTGCAAACTAAGCTAGGAAAAGTCTTTAGTTCTTCCACTATTTTCACTTTACCTAATGGTGGTAAACGTTCCCCTGATGTCGCTTGGATAGCTAATGAACGTTGGGATGCTTTAAGCATTGAAGAACAAGAAAAATTTCCTAGAATTTGTCCTGATTTTGTTATAGAATTACGTTCTCGTACCGATTCTTTAACTCAACTACAAGATAAAATGCAGGAATATCTTAATAGCGGTTTACGTTTAGGTTGGTTAATTGATCCACAAAATCAACAAGTAGAAATTTATCGTCAAAATCAACCAGTAGAAATTCTATCATTACCAACAATTTTATCAGGAGAAGATGTTTTACCAGGATTTACTTTAGATTTATCTCTCTTCCATGATTAATAATACCAATTACCAATTACCAATTACCCATTACCAATTACCCATTACCAAACTATTTTGTAATCCGATTTAATAAAAATAGTGAAGCTATAAGTCCTGAAAAATGCGCTGATACAGTATTTATGTTTGCCTGTACTACAAGCATATCTAAACCGCTAATAATCCGAGTGGGGTCAAATAATTGCGTTGTTACTGCTTGTGGCGAAATTGACCTAGCCACCAATGTACCTACAATCGCTTGCGCTCCTAGCAGTGTAACTAATATTCCTCCTAAATTTACCCATACACCTAATCGTATGATTTGTACACTTTCAAGTTTCCTTGGGCGGTTACTGGGATTAGGGGAATCTAGTTGTTTACCAATTGTTGTATACCGATAGGCTAAGTAAATACCCGCACCTAAAACAATTAGTCCACAAACCGCTAAAAATACCCCAAAGCCTGTTCCTGGGTTGTTACTGGGGCTGCCTGGTCTTTGACTAAAAAAGGCAAATAATATCACTATTATACCAGAAATTACACCTAAAACTAATTGTATCCAAAAACTAATCCAACCTCCCAAGCGAAACATTTGGGCGATCGCTCTAATATTAGCGGATGGAGTTTCAAAATTTTGTGTCATAAGAAACTGGGGATTGGTGACTGGGGACTGGGGATTAGGAATTGCTAAAACACAATTATTGTCTGTCCAAAAAATCCTGACAATCCCTATCAAGAATAATTGATAATAAGTAAGTCTGGTTTAGTAAAAAACTCAAATTTAGCTATGGATAATACTATTGTGCAATCTACTTTCCTACTCACTTTGCTTTTATCAGTAGGACTATTTTTCTTTATTCGCGCTTCCACAAAAGACCGCACCGAACAAGCAAAGTTAATCTCTGAAAAAGATGAAACTGCTTTAATGAACCAACTTAAAGATTATTTTCGCTCCCGTTCATACCGTGTAACATCTATAGATAAAGAAAGAAATCAGGTAAATTTTGAAGGATTTGTTAGACCTAGCTGGTTTTTAGCTATATTCTTAACTATTTTAGCCGCAGTTGGTTTTGCTTGCCTCTCTTTGGTTTTATCTCAGCTTTTTTCTAGTCACAGTCCATTTTTCCTGGTTTTAGTCCTGCTGTCACCATTAAGTGGTATATTTTATTGGCGCAAAGCAGGAAGACTTGAGAAAGTGTCACTCAAAATGGAGTCTACTCCAAATGAACAACACTCCTCAAGTATAATTACTGTCATCGCCCATCGTGATGAACTCGCTGAGTTACAAAAGGCATTACAGTTAAAAATGGTTGACTAAACTTGATTTGTTAGTCCAGGCTTGACAATCGCATCCTGATGATGAACTGCTAACTTCTGACAGACTTTTGAGGAAAGAGAACAGTAGGGAGGAAACACACCAAATCTTATATGGGTAGTTTTGCTTTTAGATACATTTAGCAATTCAAGCTCATTATATCTAAGCAAAACATATTCTTGTGTGCTTGATTTTGTTGTTACTCCCTGCTGTATGATTATCCTGTATATCAAACTATGCAATCTAAAAATGCACAGGATTTGACAATCTAAAGTGAATTAGCTCTACTGACAGTTCAGCTACAAACTTAAAAAAAATTGAATTTTTGCATAAACTGATCAATTTTGCCAGTTAATTAATGTCACAGTCAGAAGTAAGAATTAGGATTGAATGCGTAAGAGATCATTTTAGAACTTAGCGACTTGCCACAGCCACTAATTCTTGTTGACTAGCTGGAGTTTCCAACACTCTCAGACTAGGAAATAGAAAATGATTCTCTTCTACGTATTGAGCGCCAAACAGACCTTTTTCCGCCCAGAAATAACGGTCTGTAGTGTGTTCGTTGCGTTTTACAAGTAGCAAGGCAGGAGGCAAGATACCTTCAGCTTGAATGAATTTTCTCGCTGCTGTCACAGGTTTATCTTCGCCACTTTCTATGCTGTACTGAGGTACGTGTTCTAGAATCCGTCGTCCTTCCTGACGACGACGACTTTTCCGTTTGCGTCTCCTTGCCAACCTATTGTCCTCCTCTTTCAAGCTATAAGTTTGTAGTCATAGCTACAAAACCCGTCGTAATTATATAAGTTATAATTGAAAAAATCAATGGTTTTTAACCTTTTGATACAACTAAAGTCATCTGTTAGCAATTTAGAAAAATTATCAGTAGCAAAGTATCGTGTACATTACAGTATAAATCACTAGAAAATCGCAAATGTATCAAGTTTTTTGGTCTTAGGGAATAGGGAACAGGGAACAGAGAATAAATTGCTGTGTAATTCATTAGACTGTAAAACGCTATAAAATATTTAGTACAGCAGAAGGCAGGGAAGGTAGGGGGAGCAGGGGAAGATTAATAACCCAATCCCCAGTCCCCAGTTACCTGCTATCAGTTGCTAGTCCATCATCCTGAGCAAGAACTAAAAATGTTAATTTCTGCTAGTTCTGATTTTATTGCTCTATGCAAAGAGCAAATATCTCTGTTAACCCAAGGAATGGGAGCGTCTTTGAGTGTTGTCTATTTAACTCAAGAATTAGTAGACACTTCCACAGGTGAAGCGCAATTAATTCCAGTGGTGGTTTACCCAGAGACAGCAAGATTAACACAAGCAGAGGATCTGGTTCAAGGTCAAGACAACAAGCAAATAAAATTTAGTAAAATTTTGGCATTACCAGACCAACGGGGAAAGTTATTGACAGCAGGTTCAGCTTCTGATCCTCCATCCCCAGAGTCAGAAAATACAAATACACCCCTACCAAATTTAGAAGATGAATATATATTCAGTGGTAATCAAATTGTTTTACCTCTGATTTATGAAGGTGTGATGATGGGGTTATTGGTGACAGGAAGGGAAGATCGACCTTGGAATGAATCGGAAGAAAGGGAAATTCAGCGTATAGCTAAAACCTTAGCGATCGCCTGTATTTTAGATCAGCGTCGAGCTTGGTTAGAGGAGCAGTTACATCAACAACAAGTTCTGCAAGAACAACAACGGGATTTATTGGATAATCTTTTACACCAGTTTCGCAACCCTTTAACAGCTATTCGCACGTTTGGGAAACTGCTGTTTAAAAGATTGCGGCCAGCAGATCCTAACCGAGATGTAGCCACCAGTATAGTTAGGGAAAGCGATCGCCTCCAAGAATTATTACAACAATTTGATCAAGTTATAGACTTAACAGATGCAGATTTAACCCCCATTCCTCTGCCAGAATCTAAAATTCTTGTGGAAGCTTCTGTGCAGAAACCAGCCAAACCACCCCTATTATTACCAGGAACAGGAGAAAATATTATTGATTGTCACTTACAAGATTTATTAGTACCATTATTAATATCGGCTCAAGCTATTGCCCAAGAACGAAATCTGGAATTAATAGCAGATATTCCTGAAACTTTACCATTAGTAAAAGCTAATATCAAAGCATTCAGAGAAGTATTGAGTAATATTATTGATAATGCCTTGAAATATACCCCGGCTGGTGGTAAAATTTGCATACAAACCGGACTGCAAAAAGATAATTTTCAAGGTTTAGCTATTAGTGATACAGGTCCTGGTATTCCTCCAGAAGATTTAAAGCATTTAGGAGAAAGACATTATCGGGGTGTACAAGCACAAACACAAATTCCCGGTACTGGTTTAGGAATTGCGATCGCTAAACAACTAATTGCACAAATGCAAGGAGAAATCGCAGTTTTTAGCCCTGCATTAAATTCCAACATTACTTCCCTAAAACATCCAGGAACTACCTTTATTATTTGGTTGCCGGAAGTAGGTGACAGGTGACTGGGGAATTGGGAATTGAGAATTGGGTAATCAATTTTATTTTTCCTAATCACCCATCACCAATCACCCATCACCCATCACCAATCACCCATCACCAATCACCAATCACCAATCACCCATCACCAATCACCCATCACCACTATTGCACAGAAACTAACAGATTTTGATTAATTGTCATTTCTAAATCGGTGTTAGGTTCAATAGCAATTAAATCCACACTATTTCTACCAAAGAAAAGACCAATCAAAGCCCCAATACCAGCACCTCCGAGAACTTCTTCTGTAGCCACAGCGCGATCGCCTGTCACCGCAGATACCGCTGCTGCTGCTCCTGCTCCCAATATAGTATTTCTGATAATTGAACTGGTGCTAGTGCCTTTCCTCACAGTTTCCACTTTGGTAATCACATCAGAACTAGCACTCACATTATATTCTTGCCCTGTGGTTAAAACTAATTTTTGTGCTACAAATTGAGAACCACCTTGAGCCGGTCTAAGTTCACCTATCACCTGACTCCCCGCAGGAATCACTACTCTACCATCTTGGGTAATTACACTTTGTGATGTAGTTAAAGTTAAAGGTGCAGTTTCATCTTTAGTTACGAGAATTTTTTCAGCCCGTTCATACTTGACAGGAATCACAGTTCCTTGGGGAATGGTAACAGTTGTAATCGGTGGTGGTGTGGTTTGCAGAGCTACAATATAAGGTGAATTAATAGCCGCAGCCTGATTAGCACTAACTAAAGCTTGGTAAATAAAAGCCGCTACCTGCGCTCTGGTTGCAGTTACACCGGGATTGAGAAATCTCACATTAGGATAGTTAACTACAATTCTTCTCTCAGTGGCAGCTGCAATAGGAAAGCGGGCATAGCCAGAAATACTGCCAGAATCATTGAATAATTGTAGAGTGTTTTCAACATTACCACTAGCAGCATATTCTAAACCGTTAGCCAAAGAAACTAAAACTTGTTCACGGGGAATAGCTTGATTAGGTCTAAAAACATTGCCAGGATATCCTGATAAAAAACCAATAGAGTAAGCTTGTCTAATGGCGTTATATGCCCAAGAATTACTAGGGACATCATTAAAATTGATAGGTTGCCGCTGTGCAGATTTGCTAAAAGCTTTGTTAATCATGGCGGCAAACTGCGCCCGTGTCACTGGTTCTTCGGGACGAAATGTACCATCAGGAAATCCCGCAATTACACCCCGTTGTGATAATTGTTGAATAAATTGTGATGCCCAATAATTAGATGAAACATCAGAAAAACCAGTTTGTGCTAAGGTTGGTGCAGATGTTATTAAAGGTGTTACACTGCCAACTGTGACACTCAAAGCCATGACTAAGGCTGTTTTTGATTGCAAGCGATTTAAAGTAAACATTGATTTTACTCCTGTAAAAATTATAAGAAGGAACAAGGAACAGGTAACTTTTAACAGGGGATAGGAAAAACATGAAAAGTCTTTTGCTATCTGACTTTGATAATCACTGTTTGTCGTAACCTACCTAGTAACTGCTTTATTTGTTTTTTTTGTTATCTACTCTGTTAACTACTTAGACAATTTTCACCTTAAACTGTTCCCAGTTGTTTCTTGAATTTGTAAATAGTTTTACTTTTAGGTTTACTGTCATTGATAGAAATACGAATTTAGTAACAGCAGTGAATTATGACTTTAGTCATCTACTTTAGTCATCTATTAAATATTGTTTTTAACATAAAATCAAGCGATCGCACACAATCTTGGCAATGGCGATCGCTTTTTCAGCATCATCAAACTCACGACTGCAATTATGTTAAGTCTAGTTACGAGATAGTACCAAATTGGATAAAAGTGTGATATCTAAATCCTCTTCCGGCCGCAAAACGAAAACATCAGCTTGTTTTTTTCGCAACAGCACACTTGCTAAAGCAGCCGCAGCAGCACCACCAATAGGTTCTAAAGTTTCAATTTTCTTGTTACCTGTCAGTAGTGAAATCACAGTAGCTGCACCAGCACCAATAGCAGCATCAGTTAAAACCTGTCCAGTATCAGTTCCTTTGGAGATTTTTTCAGTTTCGGTGATAGTGCGAGAATTAGCATTAATCTGTAACCGTCTTCCAGTGGCAAATACTAATTCTCTAGCTACAAAGCGTACACCTTTTCTATCGTTACTACTAGAAAGGTTAACTGGTTCTAGTTCCCCTACCACTTCAGTTCTCGCTGGAATCAACACATTTCTGTTACTGTCAATAATATCATTAGCTATTCTCAGCGTTAGAGGTAATCTTTCTCCAGGATTCACAATTACTTTCTCTTTTTCATAAGTCACAGGTAAGGTGACATTTGCCGGAATGGTAATGGTTCGGGGTTGGTTAATATTGAATTGTGCTTGAGCAGGAGCAAAGGTAAATAAAGGGGTGACAGCACCTGTAGTAATGGCTATTGTCATCAGGGCCGCAGTTCCAGACTGCCAACTCATAAGACTTCTCATATATGATATTTCCAATGATATGGATAGATTTGATGACGTGGGTTGACCCGGATAGTTTCTTCTATTATCAGTTATCCGTTAGCAGTTGACTTGCACAGTAGATATAGTGCTATGTTAGATGACAGGTGACGCACTTGACTATATATGACTATTACTTAGTCATTCACTGACTTAAAGCGATAATAGCAATAAGTAACTTGACGCTCCCCGCCTTAAAAGGACGGGGATTCTTGTTTCAATGAGTAACCTTGCCCAAACTTGTTACCAAATCTGGGTAGAGGGTCATCTCTCCACAAGCGTTAAAAGTTTCCGTCCGCCCGACGGTACTTAAATCATAGCCTGTCTGTTTTAGTGCCTTCGCTAAAATGTTGATTGCAGCGTTGTGGTCACGGTCAAGAACGCACCCACAGTTACAAACATGAGTTCTAACTGACAGTGATTTTTTGACAATTTCTCCACAATTAGCACAATTTTGAGAAGTATATTGTGGTGCAACTGGTACAACCACACGCCCGTAAATCTTCCCAAAATATTCTAACCATTGAGTAAACAGCGACCAACTAGCATCACTAATTGACTTGGCTAGTTTGCTATTTTTAAGCATATTTCTCACTTGCAGTTTTTCAAACGCCACTAAATCGTTAGATTTAACCACGCACAATGCTTGTTTTACAGCAAAGTCTTTACGTTGACGGATCGCCCAGAAAAAACAAAACAGCCAACAAAAATCAGCATGAGTAATGAATAAAATGAAGAAAACATTTCAAAACACGCAGTAACTGACCCTAAAAAGTGTCGTGAAATAGCTGATAAGTATGGATGGGAACTACTGCGGGTAGAACCTACAAAATCTAAAATCCTTAAATTCGACTGTGTTTTTCAGGGTGCTACTCAGTTTCCCAGTTACCAAGAGGACAAAAAAGATGAGTAAGTACATTATTTTTAAAGCTGAGGATGCAAGCTCTCAACAGTGGGAACAAATGCTATTGGCTCACACAGGAGCTTATACCGACATCCTTGCAGAACATTACGACGGCTCTAAAAAACCAATTCCCCAACCAGGATACAGACTAAGAGATTTTCACACAGTTGAAAAATTTATTGATCCTCAATTTCCAGGTGCGAGTACCCATAGCAGGGTAGGAGATTGGGAAGTGACAAGAGTTGAAGAATATGTACCCAATTTACCTACAGGTGGTTTTGAATCAGTAGTGATCTGTTATTGTCACTACTCTCCTGTGGTTACTCCCTTAGAACCATTACCTAGACTTGAATTTGCACAAGAACTACAACAAGTTTAGATAGCAAATATACAGCTACATATTCCCAAACAAAAACCCGCCCTTGGGCGGGTTAAAATTCGTAGGTTTAATCAAACGCCTACATCACAACTAACTCAACTTAGAAGCTGAAGGTTGTACGCAAAGTACCTACATAAATTGTGTCATTATTATCGTTGTGTTCAGGATTGAAAATCACCAACAAACCAGGAGTAATCAGAATGTTATCGGAAACCTTCATCTTATACAAACCTTCTAAATGGTAAGAAGTGCTGGCTTCTTTAGTAATACCACCACTACCACCAGTAACTTTAGGTGGTTGACCAAAGACTAAACCAAGAGTGTTACCTTCTCTACCAAAGTCTTTCCAGCCCAGGGTAGTACCCCAGTAAAACATATCTGCATCTCTGTTGGTGTTGCCAGTAAGAGCATTAGCTGTGGTGTAACCAACCCAACCACCCAGTGTTACCTTAGCACTGGGGTTGAAGCTCAGTTGTAACCCGTAGTTGTCCGCTTCAGTTCTAGTATCACCACCAAAAGGACGATTAGCAGAGGTACTGCCTGTACTGCCGAAGAGATTGACAGCGTCAGACCCAGTACCACCTCGTTGGTAAGTGCGAGCGTAAGCTAAACCAACATTGAAAGATTTACTGGGCTTAAATGCTAACTGACCGAAAATAGTGTTGCTACCATCAAACAAGCTTCTACCATCAGCTGGATTGGCAGCATTATTTCTACCTGTAGCAAAATAAGCTGCACTTAAATTCAATGCTCCTTGAGGATTAACGTTAACAGTGATACCTGTACCATCACCTGCTTGGCGATAGATGGGGCTGAAACGTCCATAACGAGAGAGCGCACCTGAACCACTGCTTGCAAAGTCAGGGTTGAAAACGTTAACGTTTTCGTTCAACTCACCACCTGTAGCGTCAATCCTGACACGGATTTTTTCGCTCAGGTTGAAAGCGTAGTTGAGTTTGTCAATAGTAACACTGTTGCCACCGCCACTTTCATAACCCAGTTGGGTCATGTTCGTACCTGTGACATTTGTATTTAATGATGTAAAGTTACCTGCATTCAACCGGGTTTGCAACATATCCTTACCAGTAAAGCTGCTTTGCAAGCTTAACCGCACCCGGTTGGAGAAAGTTATGTTGCTGTCTAAATTAGGATTGTCATCGGGGTTGTTGTTTTGATCAGCTTGTTTATCCCCAAAAGCTTGGGACACACCGAAAATCGCTTCCCCTCTCAGCTTGGTAGTAGTAGAAAACTGATTAGCTTCTAACTCAGCAGTACGAGCTTCTAAAGCATCAACGCGACCACGCAGAGTTGCTAGTTCAGCAGAAAATTCTTCTTGTAATCGTTGCAAGGTAGCTAAATCTTCCTTGCTTACCATATCAGCGGTAGCAGTAGCAATCAGTTCGTTAACTCGGTCTAAGCAAGCATTCAAACCTGCTGCAAATTCATACCGACTCAAAGCACGATTACCGCGGAAAGTACCATTAGGATAACCTGCAACACAACCGTAACGCTCAACTAATGACTGCAAAGATTGAAACGCCCAGTCAGTGGGTTGCACGTCGGAAAATTGAGAAACAGATGTTACTTGACCGATGCTATTAGCTTCTTGAGATAACTGTGCAACACTGGTTGCTTGTTGATTGACTTCGTTTGCTAAGGCACTGTTAGCAGACAGCAAGGTAGCTGCAATAACTGGACTAACTTTTAGAACATTCCAAAATAGTTTTGTCATGTTTTTACTCTCACTCACACCTAAGGAATTTTGATGATTATGATAAAATACCCGAAGTTTTCAGGGCATTTACACATAAAATTCTTTGTATTCACTATACCTTATTTATTGTATCCTGCACAAGTCCCAAATTAATATTTTAAGTTAATTTTTGGAAGAAATACTGGTTAATTGGCTCTGTAAATTCAGCACAATACTGCGTCTATGACGTGATATTTTCCCTTCTTCCTCAAATTTCTGCAATAGTCGTGTAACTGTTACTCTCGTTGTGTTCAACACCTCTGATATCTCTTGATGTGTAAGATTTAAATCAATCAACTTACCCTGTTCTATATCCCGACCAAATTTTTCACTCAACCACACCAAAAATTTCCACAACTTTAGAGAAGTTGGCTTACGATGTAATATGCTCAAAAGTTCCTCTGTTTGCTGAATATGGTGTAACAATGCCTTTATCTCTTCATGCCAGAGATGGGGCGGTATCAAAGTTGCTTCTACACTTGTCAAACACTCAATTTGATAGGGGTTGACTTTTGACAATGGATAGCCAACTATATCTCCTAAACTCCAATAACCCAAGGTGATATATGTTCCATCTTCATTCCAAGTCAAGGTACGAACTATCCCTCGATCAATACGCCACAATACATCATTGCTGACTGGAATTATTGACCGACGAGTAAATATTTGTTGGTTTAAATATTTGTTTTTAGGGTAGATGAGGGTTTCAGTTGTGGAAAACATCATTTTTAGTTAGATGGGTATAAATTTAAATAACGTAAGTTGCTAGTTCTGCAAGAAAGGCTCTCAAATCGAAGTAAGAAGGATAAGTAGACAGCAAAAAAGCAGGGAACACCATTATAATTCATTCTTTCTCCTGACTCCTGACTCCTATTCCTAACTAGCAACTTGGGTTAAATACATGAAATACAGTATTTTGATAATTCGGTTTTGCTGAAAAAGTCTTTTCGTGGAGTTAGGGAATAGGGAATAGGGTTTTAGAGGATTTGGTGTACGTAGTTCTGTATGGCTTACGCCACGCAAGCTATCAGAAATCAATCAGAAATCAAATAGTAATCCTAATAGATTTTAGATGGAAGATATTTTTACGCTATCTTGCATTGACTGTAATATTCAAAGTTTAAGAATAGGTAAGCTTTTAGTGAAATGTATGTTATTTAGGGTTTGATGAATAAGGACAAAAGCAAGATATATCAAGGGCTACAGGCTAATAAAGAAAGAAATTAGTGCAAGGGTTTTGAAGAATAGATTGGAAAAACTGTGCATTTCTAAAATCTAAAATTTTCTTCCCCATCTCCCCTGTCTCCTGCCTCCTGCCTCCTGCCTACCGTTGTCCTGTGACAATATATGCAACTCGTTGTCCAATATTAGTAGCGTGATCTGCCATTCGCTCTAAACAGCGAATTGCTAGTGTTAATAGTAGAATTGGCTCAATAATCCCTGGAACATCTCGCTGGGATGCTAACATCCGATATAAATTTTCATAAGCACTATCTACAGCATCATCCAAAAATTTGATACGCCGACCACTGACTTCATCTAAATCTGCTAAAGCTACTAAACTAGTTGCTAACATTGCTTGAGCGTGGTCAGACATCAGCGCAATCTCTGTTAAATAAGGATGAGGTGGATAAGGAAATATTTTAATGGCTATTTCCGCTAAATCCTTGGCATAATCTCCAATACGTTCTAAGTCTCGTACTAATTGCATAAAGGCACTAAAACAACGTAACTCTTGAGATGTAGGTGCTTGCAGTGTCATCATGGATGTACAATCTGATTCTATTTGTCTATAAAAGTGGTCAATTTTTTTATCTAATCGGGGAAGTTCCTCTGCTGCGGTTAAATCGCGATTAAATAAAGCTTGATGGCTCAGGCGAAATGATTGTTCTACCAAAGCTCCCATACGCAATATATCGCGCTCTAAACGCCTAATGCTGCGTTCAGGTTCAGGTCGTTCAAAGTTGGGATTATAAAAAACAGCTTTCACATCTTTAATCTCAAAATTTTATATATTCTTAACTATAGTCTTCACTTAGTGGGTTTGCCATGACTTGAGGCAGGTGAATTTGTATCCAAGCACCACCTGTTTCGGGATGGTTCATGGCCTTGATTGCGCCACCGTGGGCTATAATTATCTGGCGGACGATGGACAAACCTAAACCACTACCAGTAATTGCGGTTTCACTACTTTCAGGCTCATGGTGTCTGGCTTTGTCTCCTCGGTAAAATCGATCAAAGACGTGGGGTAAATCTATAGGCGCAAAACCAAGACCAGAATCAATGATATTAATTTCCAATAGTTGAGATTGATGATCGTTGATTATAAATTCACTCACAGAAATCACGTTAACTTCAATGTGAATATTAGTGTGAGGGAGGGTGTATTTAATACAGTTATCTAATAAATTGACAAATACTTGGTGGATGCGGGATTTATCAGCGTGGATGCTGATGCTTTCTAAACCGGAATAACAAAGATTAAGATTGTGATATTGCGCTAATGGCTCTAAATTTTCCCACACTGAGAAAATCAGCGATCGCACTTCCACCGTTTCCAGATGTAACAACATGGTGGAGTTAGTTTCCATTTGCGTCAATTCTAACCAACTTTGCACCAAATTAATCAGCCTGTCAACTTCCTGCATCAAACGCCTAACCCAACGATCCAAGGGGGGATCTAAACGGCTTTGCAGGGTTTCTGCTACCAGACGAATAGAAGTGAGGGGTGTTCTCAGTTCATGAGCGAGATCAGAAAAAGAGCGATCGCGCTGCTGATTCATATCTAGCAGTGGTTGGCGATTTTCCAAGAATACACCCACCTGTCCTGCTGGTAAAGGTAAACTGGTAGCCTCCAAAGCCAAAGGCTTTAACTCTAACATAGCTTTAGCATGATCACGGGAAGGGTGAAAAATCCATTCTCGCACCTGCGGTTTTTGCCAATCACGGGTTTGCTCAATTAATTGATCAAGTTCATAAGACCTTACCAACTCTAACAATAAGCGCACCTGTCCAGGTTGCCACCTTTGCAGATGCAATATTTCCCGTGCTTGCTGATTACACCATAATAGTTGATTTTCCTCATCTACTTGCAAATATCCTAAAGGTGCAGAATCAAGCAGTTCTTTGTAGGTTTGCAATGACAACTGCAAATCTTGTTGCTGTTGCTTCACCATTGACATTTCCTGCCGCAAGCGGGGCAGCAGAGGCAATACTATTTTATAAGAATGGGAGTTTAAAGGCTGGATCACTCGCTCCAAATAACTATTGAGTTGAACCTGTTGCCAAAGCCAAAAACCAAGGCCGACTGCCAAACCCAGAAGAAATCCCAATAAGAACATTTGAGTCGTTAGTTGCTATGTAATTACTCAAAACTAACAACTATATGCACCAGTTAGCCAAAACGATAGCCAAAACCTCTCACAGTCACAATATACTCTGGATGACTGGGATCTTGCTCTAATTTTTCCCGTAACCAGCGGATATGAACATCTACTGTTTTGCTATCACCTAGAAAATCAGGTCCCCACACCTGATCTAACAATTGCTCCCGTGACCATACTCGACGAGCATAACTCATAAATAGTTCCAGCAAGCGAAATTCTTTTGGTGATAAATTTACCTCTTTTCCCCGCACCAACACCCGGCATTCTTGAGGATTTAAACTAATATCTTTATACTTGAGTACGGGTATTGATGGTAAATTACTTAAACGTTGCCGACGGAGTAGGGCGCGACATCTAGCCACCAGTTCCCGCATACTAAATGGCTTGGTTAAATAGTCATCTGCTCCTACTTCTAAACCCAGAACTCGGTCAGTTTCACTACCCTTAGCACTGAGAATAAAAATAGGTACTGAGTTACCTTGATGACGCAGTAACCTGCAAATATCTAATCCATTAATTTGCGGTAGCATCAAGTCTAAAATTACCAAATCAAAAGCAGATTCCTCTGAATTGGATCCGCAATTTCTGAGATACTCTACAGCAGATCGGCCATCATTAGCAGTGATGACTTCATAACCTTCTTCTTCCAAAGCCATAACTAGCATTTCTCGGATGAGTTCTTCATCTTCTACTACTAGAATGCGGCTAGTTTGTCCAAGTTCCGCTTTAGCAGAATATTTAGTTAATTCAGTGGTATACATTGATAGCACAAGGTTTTGAGACTGTACTCGTCTTGATAATTGCTTAACTACTCATCATCTACATTGATTGCAGAGTAGCTATTTGGGGCTGATTGTATTGAATATCACAACTCAAATATATCATAAATCACATTTCCTAGCAATGAACAAGTATTTTCGACGACTTTAGACATCTCCAGAAAAAAATTATGGAACCTATTTATGGTGGCTGGTGGAAGCTTATGGGATATCTAGATGTCTGATTTTTCCGTTAAATTATCGTTTAAAAATAAAGGTACAAAGCTAGATCCCATGAAAAACACCTAAAAAATTAATATACTTGAGAAGGTCATAACTTGCGTTTTCATATCCATATATTCCCTTTAAGCAAAAGCTCAAATTGTGACCATAAATAATAAATAATTGATAATTATCAATTGTCAATTGTCAATTATCAATTATCAATTAATCTATTCTGTTTTTGGTTTTCCTATTCCTTTTGGTGGTTGTGGTCTTTTGCTTTTGGGGGTATTATTTGGTTGCCCTTTTGGGTTATTTTGTTTGGAATTACTGTTTTGGTTAGACATGAGATTTATCTGTAATATTTAGTGCCGATTTTATCTACATCAGCAATATCTATTATTCCCGAAATCTATCAGAAATATTACTGATGTCACCTATTTAAGCAAAGCTAGAAAAATCCAAATTGGGTGGAATATCTTGAATACGTCCAGGACCAATGGCTTTTAAAGCTTCATTTAACAAGATATCCCCAGTATACAAAGCTTTACCCACAATTACACCTGTGACTCCTTGGGGTTCTAAAGATAATAAACTTAACAAATCGGTAACAGAACTAACACCACCAGAAGCGATGACGGGTATAGAAATTGCTGCTGCGAGTTCTCGTAATGCGTCTAAATTCGGTCCTTGTAATGTACCATCACGGTTGATGTCGGTGTAGATGATAGCTGCTGCACCTAATTCTTGCATTTGGGTAGCGAGTTGGGTAGCTAAAACTTCCGAGGTTTCTAACCAACCGCGTGTAGCAACTAAACCATTACGGGCATCTATACCAACTATAATCTGTTGGGGAAATTCTTGACAAAGTTCTTGGACTAGCTGGGGTTGTTCGACTGCCACAGTTCCCAGGATACCCCATTGCACACCGAGATTAAATAATTGTACAACACTAGAGCGATCGCGTAAACCTCCACCAACTTCAATGGGTACTGAGACTACATTACAGATGGCTTCAATGGCTGCTAGGTTAACGATTTTACCAGCTTTTGCCCCATCTAAGTCAACTAAGTGTAATCTTGTTGCACCTTGGTCTACCCACATTTTCGCAGTTTCGGCGGGGTTTTCGCTGTATACTTGCGATTGTGCATAGTCGCCTTTATATAGTCGTACACAACGACCTTCTAATAAATCAATTGCTGGTATTACTTGCATAATTGATGATTGGTGATTGGGTCATTAATTTTATGTTTCCCCATTATTACCTATTCCCCATTCCCACAAAAAGACTTTCTCAGCAAACCCTAAGAGGTTGTTGGAAAAGTCTATTAGACATCTCCAGAAAAGAAATTATGGAACCTATTTATGGGGGCGGGTCGAAGCGGGATATCTAGATGTCTGATTTTTCCGTTAAATTATCGCCCATAAGCTTCGCCCCTACAACTTATGACAAATTAATACATTCTATTTTGGAGAGGTCTATTGTAGTTAATGAACTGGTGCAAGTAGGAATTGAAAAAATAATTCGTACAGGTACTTGCAGTTCAATTCACCCTCATATACCCGTTGGTAGTATAGTATAGTGGTGCTTTGTGTCGTCAAGGTGCAGTAAATGATATTGCACCAGTGGAATATCCAGCAATAGCAAATCCGTTTTTAACAGTTGCTTTGCTAAAAGTTGCACAAGAATTATAATGTAGAGTATTATTTGGGTATTACTGCTTCAGTAAATACCTTTTATGAAGGATAAGAAAGAAATGATTCAGCTAATTCTCATTTAATAGCGATCGCCTGTAGGTTGGGTGATATTGGGTTTTTCTTCACTCCAACCTAATGTCTATAAGTTTTTATTTTAGGTTTTAAGATTTTGTGCATTTAGTGTGCATTTAGTTTGTATAGCTTTTGCGGGCAAAATGCCCGCATCACAAAAACAACATCAGGATTATTGGATTTAGGTGTGTAACATCTCAGTAATTAAGGAGATTACTATGAAAAATTTGTTGCTCATTCCTTCTGCTGTTTACGATATTTTGTTCAATTTTGCTCAATCTGATGGGTTTTGGGGGAACTGGCAAACGGCTTTTGGCACAAGTTATGATGTTATCAAGGCTACAGAATTACTACAGCAGTGGCAAAGTCGAGATTTCAGTCAACTTCCCTCAATTGAGGTAGTGAGTGGTGAAGTTTTGGGGACAGCGAATGGTGCTTATGCCAGCAGCAAGAATAAGATTTATTTATCAGATTCCTTTTTAAATACAGCTTCCTCATCCGCGATAGTTAATGTGATTTTAGAAGAAATTGGGCATTATGTGGATGCTCAAATCAATCAGGTGGATAGCGTGGGAGATGAGGGGGCGATTTTTGCGGCACTAGTACAGGGTGAGGTATTATCTCCCGGTGTATTAGCACAATTAAAGACTGAAGATGATAGAGGTTGGCTAGAAGTAAATGGTCAAAAACTAGAAGTAGAGTATAACAACCCCACCGTGAGTCTATCCCTCACCTCACCCAACACAGTTACGGAAGATGGATCACAAAACCTATTCTATACTTTCACCCGCACCGGGGATACTACCAATTCCCTAACTGTTAACTTCAACGTAAGTGGAACTGCCACCTTCAACAGCGACTATGTGCAACGCGGTGCCACCAGCTTTGGCAGTTCTACGGGTAGCGTTACCTTTGCAGCAGGGTCTAGTGTAGCCATTCTCACGCTAGATCCCAATTCGGATGTGGTTAGTGATGGTAATGAAACGGTAGCACTGACCTTAGCAGCAGGGACAGGATACTCAGTGGGTACTACCAGTGCAGTAACTGGAACGATTTTGGACAACGACGTGTCCCCCGGAACAGTCACCCGCACCCCCATTGCTCCCGCCTCTCCGGGCAGAACTCGGCATGAGTATCGTAATAATGGTGCCTTTGCAGCGTTGAAGAGCGACGGCTCCGTCGTCACTTGGGGAGTTTCTTCCTGGGGTGGCGATAGCAGTGGGGTGGCCAGTCGCCTCAGTGGTGGAGTGACTCAGATTTTCTCCACTGAGCGTGCCTTTGCAGCGTTAAAGAGCAATGGGTCTGTTGTTACCTGGGGGGACTCCACCTATGGCGGAAACAGTAGCACTGTAGCCAGCCGACTGACTTCTGGAGTCACCCATATTTTCTGCGCTGAGCGTGCCTTTGCGGCGTTAAAGAGCGATGGTTCTGTTGTTACCTGGGGAAGTTCAGCTTATGGAGGGGACAGCAGCAGGGTAGCCAACCAATTGACTTCTGGAGTCACCCAAATCTTTTCCAATGGAAAAGCCTTTGCAGCCCTCAGGAGCGATGGTTCTGTTGTTACCTGGGGATACTGGGGGAATAGCAGTGATGTGGGCAGTCAGATGGGTGTCACCCATATTTTCTCCACTGGTAATGCCTTTGCAGCATTAAAAAGCAATGGTTCCGTTGTTACCTGGGGTGGTTACCTGACAGGAGGGAACAGCAGCAGGGTAGCCAACCAATTGACTTCTGGAGTCACCCATATTTTCTCCACTGGTACTGCCTTTGCAGCGCTAAAGAGCAATGGTTCTGTCGTTACCTGGGGACATTCGCTTTATGGGGGTAGGAGCAGTAGTGTAAGCAGTCAGCTGGCATCAGGTGTCACCCAGATTTTCTCCACTGACGCGGCATTTGCGGCGTTAAAGAGCGATGGTTCTGTTGTTACCTGGGGGCACTCCAGCTATGGAGGGGACAGCAGTAGTGTGAGCAGTCAGCTGGCATCAGGTGTCACCCAGATTTTCTCCACTGACGCGGCATTTGCAGCGTTAAAGAGCGATGGGTCTGTTGTTACCTGGGGGAACTCCACTAATGGAGGGAGCAGCAGTAGTGTGAGCAGTCAGTTGGCATCAGGTGTCACCCAGATTTTCTCCACTGACGCGGCATTTGCGGCGTTAAAGAGCAATGGGTCTGTTGTTACCTGGGGGGACTCCACTAATGGAGGGAGCAGCAGTAGTGTGAGCAGTCAGTTGGCATCAGGTGTCACCCAGATTTTCTCCACTGACGCGGCATTTGCTGCGCTGAAGGGCGATGGTTCCGTTGTTACCTGGGGGTACTCTACCTATGGAGGGGACAGCAGTTGGGTGTCCAATAAACTGAGTAGTGGGGTGGTCGCCTTCGCAGACCCGTTTAATGACGATCGCCTGGTTCCTTTATCACCAACACCCACCATCACCCTGGCAGTGGCTCCTGCCACCGTCACCGAAGATGGAACGTCCAACCTAATTTACACCTTCACCCGCACGGGAGTTACTAGTAATGCCCTGACCGTCAACTATACAGTCGGCGGAACTGCCACACTAGGAACTGATTATACAGGAATTGCCACCGCAGGCACCACCAAAACCGTCACCTTCGCTGCTGGTTCATCCACTGCTACAGTTACAGTTGACCCCACTGCTGATACTACGGTAGAAAGTGATGAAACCGTTGCCCTGACTTTAGCATCCGGAAATGGTTACACCATTGCTACAACAAATGCAGTCACAGGGACAATTACCAATGATGATCCCTTTACTGGTACTACTAACGCTGACACCTTAATCGGTACAACTGGTGCAGATACCTTGATCGGACTTGCCGGCAACGATACTTATACCGTTAATCATGTAGGTGACATTGTTACCGAAGCTCTCAACGCAGGAACTGATTTAGTCAACGCATCTATTTCCTATACCTTACCTAATAATGTGGAAAACCTGACCTTGACAGGAAGCAGCAATATTAATGGTACGGGTAATAATTTGAATAACACCCTCACTGGTAATAGTGGCAATAACACCCTCAATGGTGGTTTAGGTAATGATACTCTCACAGGAGGAGTAGGAAGTGATATCTTCGTTTTCCAATTTGGACAATCCCTACTATCAGGAGCAGACCGGATTACCGACTTTGCCATCGGCAGTGATAAAATTGACCTGTTGACCTCCTCCGGTGGAGCTATGAATGCTCCTACTGCCTTCACTCGTGCGGCTAATAGTACAGCCACTACCTTAGCAAATATGGTCAATAGTGTATTTATTGATGCTAATGGAGCATTAACTGGTAATCAGGCTTTAGGGGTAAATAGTGCAGCTTTAGTCAGTGCCACAACTTCCGGTATTGCCGGGACTTATTTAGTCATTAATGATGGTGTGGCTGGTTTCCAATCTAGTAATGACCTATTGGTAAATATCACAGGATACACTGGTACATTACCAGCTTTGGGTACTATTGCTGTTAGTAGCTTCTTTATCTAAGCGCCTAAGCTATCCTTCTGTGATTTGGTAGTCAGTTTAACCCAAATCACCCTAAAATTTCTTGATCCCAACCTAAGAAGTGGTTTAAAAACTTTTAGGTTGGGTTGACAAAAGGAAACCTAACACCACTTATTACCCACATTCCGCACCATCTAATATTTACTAATCTCTTAAACTCCATGACTTGGCTATATTTCTCACTGGCGGCTGCTACCTTTGAATCTCTGCGAGATGTCTTGAGTAAAGTTGTCACAAATAAAGGCAATCAACCCTTAGATGAGTATTTAGTTGCCTGGGCGCTAAGGGTTAGTAGCTAGTTACTGTTTTCTTAACTAATACTAACAAATACTAACATTTGCTCAAAATTTACACTCATCTGCTCTTGATGACAGAATTACAGTAAAATACTTGTATGTTACTAGGATTCAAGACCCAACTCAAGGTTAACAAGCAACAACTACTACTACTGGCACAACACGCAGGAGTAGCTAGTCACGCTTGGAATCAAGGATTAGCACTTTGTCAGCAGGTATTATTACATAACAAACTTAATCCTCAAGAAAAGATTAAATTTCCCACAGCCATAGATTTACATAAATGGTTAGTAGCAGCCATTAAATCTACCCATCCTTGGTATTATGAAGTATCCAAATGCGCCCCTCAATACGCATTAAGATATCTCTCAGATGCCTTGAAAGCCTTCTTTAAAAAAAGTAAAGGATTTCCTAAGTTTAAGAAAAAAGGGAGACATGATTCTTTTACCTTAGATGGGTCAATAAAAATTGACTACAGAAAGGTAAAAGTACCCGTAATTGGTTGGCTGAAAACTTATGAAATTCTCCTTAGATAGAAATAATTGTAGAGGTTTATTTGCCATAGGTTCACGTTCTTATGCTAATTGTACATCTGAGGTCATGTCAGCTGCTCGACAGGCACTTAATTTTATCGGTAGTTGATACAAAACATCCAAATTTATAACCCACCTTCCGCACCCTAAACTGTCACACAACGAAAAATGGTCGTTTGAGGATTTGAGATTAGCGAACTGCTTGCAGCAGCGCTTCGCTATCGCCACCTAAGATTTAGAACATTTTGTATCAAAATTATCATCAAAGGTATTCAAAAATCCGAAATTACCGCTTGTGACACTGGGGGGTGCGGAATGTGGGTTATACAGCATTTCCCGGTGTAATGAGGCACACTTGATTTTAAGACACAAGGTAAAATTCAAGAAACAAGAAGATTAGACTGTACCTCATAACAAAGGAATCTGCTGTAAATAACAGACCGATTTTATCAAGTCGTAGGTTGGGTAGAGCGATAGCGAAACCCAACATTTCCAAAAATAAGATGAATACGCGCACCGCAAAATTTTTATCATTAATATATGTATATCAAAATTTCCTCAATCGCTGTAACTACATAACCGGCAAAATAATAAATGAAAAAAATAAATATTGTTACTCAATTATCATTACTAGAACGATATTTAATTTCTGAAATTATTCCCATTTTATTATTTAATATTATTATTGTTACCGTAGTAACAGAATCAATTGGTATATCATTTGAGCAATTTAACTTCCTCTTTAATCAACAAATATCTTTTAATGACTTAATATATTTGCATATTCTTAAACTACCTGAGTTTATTGTTATTTCTGCACCAATTTCTATTTTAATGACCACAATATTAGTTTACAATAAATTATCAAACACCAGTGAAATTATTGCTTTACAAAGCTGTGGAGTGAGTTTATATAAATTGCTATCTCCAGTTATTAACCTTAGTATTATTATTGGATTAATATTATTTATAGGCAATGATTTTATCGTTCCTGCTACTAACTATAAAGCTGCTATTACCCTGGAATCATTGATGAATATCAACCGAGAAAGTCTGAAAAATGATGATGTTGTTTATCAGGAATTAGCAAAAATAAATGAGCAGAAAATATCAAATAAAAATAAGTATCTTAAATACTTATTTTATGCAGAAAAATTCAGCAATGGCAAAATGAGCAATGTTACTTTATTAATTAGAGACACCCAGGGATTAAAAGTAATTATAAACTCTAAATTTGCTGCATTGTATGACTACAAAAAATGTTTTTATTTTTATGATGGTGTAAAAAGTATAATTAATCCAGATGGTTCTTATGGTGAAGCAATTAAATTTGAAAAATTGATGATTGATTTACCTAATATATCTCGGCAATTTCAACTAGATAGAGAAAAGTTAGATGATAGAGAAATGAATATATTTCAGATATACCAACGATTATTAGTTGCCGAAAAATTAGGGTATACAACTAAAATAATTAAGTTAAAACTTAATCTATTTAAACGATTTAATTTACCTATTTCTTGCATTGTCTTTAGTTTATTAGGTTCGGCTATCGGAATTAATTTACAACCAAGAATTAAATATAATAGTTTTAGCCTGACTTTAGTAATCATTGGCTTAATGAAAATATTTGAGGCTATGATAAATGCTTTAATACTATCAGAAAATATCTCAATTTTTGCTATTTGGCTACCAAATATATTTGCTACTGGTGTCAGCTTTTATCTATTACAAAAAAAAATTGTTAAGTTGCTAGGTTGATTTCAATAATAAAACTCAACGTACTGCTCGTTAGTTTAGCAAACGTTGAAATTCAATGCGTTTATAGCATATCTGTGGATAAAATTGAAAAATTTTTCATGCACTGATAGAATTTATCTGGTTAATTTGATTTTTTTCAACAATGAAAGCTGATCAATGTTGGGTTTCCTAAAGTCAACCCAACCTACATCTACATACCCAATTTACTCAGAATCAGTAGGTAAATTATTAGGATCAACTCCTTGCGATCGCAAATAAGCTATTAACCTTTCTTTCTCCTGACGTTCCTGTTCTGTTCGTTGACGTTCTTGTTCAATCAGTTCTAAAGCCCAAGGTAACAAATTACCTGTTTCATCCCACCATCGCAACCAATAGCCAGTACGACCTTCTTTTGTACCTTGCCAAGTTCCTAAAAATAGTCCCATTGACTCAATCCAATGACGACCATTTTCGTCTGGTTGCTTTAATTCATAACGTCCATTTTCCAGTTGATAATATTCTAATAATCCTCCATCTGGATCAAAAATAATATAAATAGGAACTTGCAAAATCTGTTCATAAAAAAACCATTTTCCCGGCGGATAGGTACGTTTAAATGAATATTCTCCGCCGTCTTTATCTGACAAAAATTCCATAACTACAGCCGGTACATCCCCTTCTAAATGGGGTGTATAGCTTTTCCGTCCTGGTAATATTTCTTTAACCGAAGGTATATATAGCCAATCTGGTGCTTTGGCGATAAATTGCTCATTTAATGTGGCACATAAAGCAAAATTGACAGCAATTAACATCTGTGGTTGAATAAATCCACTGATTTCTAAACTTTCACACAAAGCACCTGCTAAAAGTGGTTGTCCTGTATTGTCCACTGGTTCATCCTCTAGTTGAAAATTATCGGGTAACGCTTCCCATGAGATAACCAGTCCCGTCTGTGATTTACTTTCACTGAGTAGGGTTGCCATAAAAGTTACCTTTACTTGATTTATTTTTATTCTATCATCTGAATTTCATCTATTATTATTTTCGTAGTGAGGACTTCAGTCCTCCAAGGAGGAATAAATTCCTCACTACACTACAATCAGTAGTGAAGACTTCAGTTCTTAAATGAGGAATAAATTCATCACTACAATCAGTAGTAAGGACTTCAGTTATTCAATGAGGAATAAATTCCTCACTACAGTCAGTTATTCAGCTAAAAACTCTCCTAAACTTGGCACATCTACCCACATTCTAGAATCATGTGATTGATGAGATAAATCCATCAATAATTGAGAATAAACCCCTTCTTTTAAAGATGGTATAATCTCCTTTTGAGTTTCAATTCCTGTCACCCATTGATCTACAACTCTTAAAAATGCACAAATTCGACCATCAGCATAATGTTGAGGAAATAATAATTGTTTAGGAATTTCCATTTCTGTTAAACTTCCCCCAACTTGAGAAACCCAAACTTTAAACCCGTGAATATAATCTTTTTGTTCTTCACTTCCTAAAACCAATGTTCCTTTATCTCCATAAACTTCTATCCAATGAGGTCTAGGTGCATGAACTACTGCACTAATAGAAACTTGGCAAGGTGTACCATTTGCTAATTCCAAAGATATTAAACAATTATCATCTGTATTGACTGCTTTTAATTCCCCAGTGGCAGGATCAATTCTTTGGGTAATGGCTGTATTTAAATAAGCATTTAATTTACTAACTGGTCCAAATAACCAGTTAATATAATCAAAAGCATGAGAACCTAAAGAACCTAATACACCACCACCTTGATCTTGACGAGAATACCAATTATAAGGGCGGGATGTATCAGCGCGAGAAGAACCTAACCAGTCAATTTTTATTAACCGAATATTCCCCACATAATTTGTATTTAACAACTGATGAAAATATTGCCATGCAGGAACAAAGCGAAATTCAAAATCTACAGTTGCAATTACATTTTTAGCTTTTGCTAATTGATATAATTCTTTAGATTCGTTTGCATTTAAAGTTACAGGTTTTTCTAATAACAGATGTTTACCAGCTTCTAATACCTGTTTCCCCATTTGATAATGTAAAAATGGCGGTGTGGAAATACTCACAGCGTCTACTTCTGGTAAATTGATAATTTCAGTGAAGTTATCACTAAAATGAGGAATATTATTATTTTCTGCAATGGTTTTTGCTTTGTTGATATCTCGATGATAAACCGCAGTTATTTGGGTTTTGTGATGTGCTTGAAATGCGGGAATATGAACTTTTTGACCAAAACCAGTACCTACAATTGCAACCCCAATCATATTGATGTTTGAATTTTTGCTAAATTTACCTATAATATTGTACTAAAATTTGAAAATTTATAATAAAATAAAAGTTCCTAGTTTGGGCTTTAGCCCTTATGGTAATAAACGGATAAATAGCTCAATGGGAAACAATTTAACATAAAATATAGCAAAACTATGTCGGAAAAACAGCTTATAAATCCTTGGAATTATAAACCTTGGTGGTGTCAACCTTGGTCAATTATCCTCACAGGTATAACATTGATTAGCGGTAGCTGGTTTATATTTAAACTTTTAAAAATTACCTGGTTGACAATTATCGTTGCTATCCCTGTATTAATTTGGATGGGTTTCTTTTTATTAATCTGGCCAAAATTGATGATTAAAAGTGGTATTTTAGAGCAAAAAAGTAATGAGTAATTACCCATTACTTCTTCTGTGACTGTCACCTGTCACCTGTCACCTGTCACCTATTAATTTACCACTTGGCTACCATGACTGCGGGGATCATCTTGACTATTTGTTGATACTGGGGCGGAAAATTTGGAAGTTTTACCACTCATTTGCGCGTAGGGAAGAGGAGAACCTGCCACCAAAGCTTCTAAGTTGCTAGACATGATGGAACGGGGGATGTCACCAATAGCTTCGGCTATACTTTCTCCTTGTTTACCCAAAAATACAAAGTGAGGAATGCCATCAACTCGATATTTGAGCATTTCTGGCAACCATTTGTTATTATCTACATTCAGCATGACAAAGTTTAATTTGTCAGCATATTGTTGTTTGAGTTCGGCTATATCGGGTGCCATTTTTTGACAGACTGTACACCAATCAGCATAAAATTCTACTAAACTGGGTTTATTATTGCTAACTGCCACTTCTAAGGGTGTGGATGCTGCATCTAGTTCGGTGAGGGAAACTGAGGTTGTCTGGGTTCGCAGTCCTAAAAATAGCGCAGCACTCAGGGCGATCGCTACAATAACAATGAGGAAGTTTCTCACACGTTTCCCAAAGGTAGATCCAGGGGTGGTGGAAGTATTAACGCCAGTCTTGATGGGTGCATCTGTACTCATAATTTATTTATTAAGACTTATTAAGCAGTTTCATCATCTAGTTTAGCAAAACCCAGTTTTTTACCCATGAAAAAACGAGTCACCTTGACTTTTCCTAAACGTGCTATTCAAATGCCTGTAACTTACCGACTGGCAAAAGATTTTAACGTTGCTGCTAATATTATCCGCGCTCAGGTAGCCCCGAATCAAATTGGTAAACTGGTAGTGGAATTATTGGGGGATATTGATCAAGTAGATGCAGCTATTGAATGGATGCGATCGCAACACATCAGTGTTTCCCATAATTTAGGTGAAATTGCCATTGATGATGATCTATGCGTTGACTGTGGTTTGTGTACTGGAGTTTGTCCAACGGAAGCTCTTTCTCTCAACCCAGATACATATCAACTGACATTTACGCGATCGCGTTGTATTGTCTGTGAACAATGTATTCCTACTTGTCCGGTACAGGCTATTTCTACCAATCTTTAAAATCCTAAAATGCTCATTTTGCTGATTTTAATTAATCTCTTAACCAACCTATACACGGCTATAATTTAAATGTATTTAGGACTTACGCAAGATGTGACTGAAAACCTTATTCTTGCGTAGGGGTAATTCATGAATTACCCCTACTTTCGTTCCTTTTTGCGTAAGTCCTGGTATTAATAAAGAGATTATACTTAAAAAAGTTTTGATCAAAATCTTGTAGTGTGGGCATCTTGCCCGCCATAATTATGCAATTTTAATCTAGGAAAACTTATATTTCATTAGTTTTACCTAGTTACCAAAATTTTCCAGAAAATCTTACATATTTCAATTTTAGCACCAGCATCATTATATCATTTTTTATTTTTCTATTCGTATAAAATCAGCATAGTGAAAAAAAATATCCAGTATCTTTAGAGGTTGTCTTAAAAGTTTTCGGCGAATATAATAGAGCCTCCGGCACGCCTGACGGCGAACGCTACTACACAAGCAAAGTCCACTAGTGGACTAACGAAAAATTAAGGATTTGAAACCTGCGTAGGCAGGTTTTGTCTGTGTAGATGTGATTTCTAATCGCCCAAGTTAGACTTTTCAAACTTTTCAAACATCCTCTTAGATATAAATCTAATAGTAGCAAGTAGTAAATGTTGTTAAAAAAGTGTACAAAATTATAGATGTAAATTTTTCAGTGATGTTATGATGCAAAAATATGATGAGATAGTGAATTGATATAACCTATGAACTTAGCCACAACACCCACAGTCAAAAGTCTAGGAGATTGTGCATATCAAGCAATCGAAAAACACTTTCACAAAACCATAAAATGGGAAAAATCAGTTAAAAAAGACGAAGATCCAGAAGCACTACACCAAATGCGTGTGGGAATGCGTCGTTTACGTACAGCAGTTAGTCGTTTTGAGCTATGTTTAAATTTACCCAAATCAGCCAGCGATAAAAATATTGGTAAAATTGCCAGGATACTAGGAAATCTCCGAGATTTGGATGTCTTAAAAGAGATACTGGAAAATAATTATAAACCACATTTACTTCCCAAGGAACAAGCATCTTTAGAGATAGCTTTTTCTACTTTAGCCAAACAACGGGAAGTTGCTTTTTCCCAGGTGCAAAAAATATTGAAAGATGAAACTTATAAATCTTTTAAAAATCATTTTCAACAATGGTTAGAAAAGCCTAGTTATCAACCATTAGCACATTTGCCAATTCAGCAAGTGCTACCAGATTTACTGTTACCCGAAGTCAGTAAATTATTATTGCATCCAGGATGGATGATTGGTACTCAAGTTGTAAACTCAGAAGTAGTTGTACAAAGCAACTGGACACCGGAAGAGTTAGAAAAAAATCTGAAAAATCAAGGGAAAATTCTTCATGATTTGCGAAAACAAGCTAAAAGAGTTCGCTATCAAATGGAATTATTTACTGATTTATACGGTGAAGCTTTTTCCACACATATTTCACAGGTAAAAAGTATTCAAGAAATTTTGGGAATGCTGCAAGATAGCATGGTTTTAAATGAGTGGCTGGAAAATATCTTTAAGTCAGAAATTAACGAGCAAATAAGTGGTCTAATAACTTTATTAGCTGTCAATCGTTACCAATTATGGCAGCAGTGGCAACCACTACAACAGCAATATTTAAAACCAGAAACGAGACAGAATTTATATTTAACAATATTGCCATCTTTATCAATTGATAATTGACAATTGATAATTGACAATTATTAATTATTAATTATTAATTATCAACTATCAACTATCAATTCTCAATTGTTCATTAACCTATTAATTTCTGCCAAGTCATTGGACCAATAATACCATCAGCAGTTAAACCATTTTGCTGTTGAAATCTCTTAATTGCCGCTTCTGTATTGCGACCATAAATACCATCTGCAACAGTACCTACACGATGTTGTATATATCTCATTACTGCTCCTGTGGTTTGATTTCCTTGCACTAATCGTTTTGATAATATCTGATTAATGGCATTCCATGTAGTGCTAGTTGCCATTCCACTGGGAATAATTCCCACAATTCTTTGAAACTTCTCTACAGCAGAAGTTGTGGATGGTCCGATGATATTATCCTCGACTAAACGCCTATTATTTCTATCAGTTATTTGTAGTCGATTTAAAGCTTGTTGCAATCTGAGAACAGAAGTATCTGTATTTTGTTCCTCATCTCGCACTATGTTTACAGGAGAAGATACTACTTTACCAGTTAACCCTGTAACAATAGCATTGGCCATTGCTTCCCCATCATAGAGTTGCATATCTTTCGCGGAATCAATAAAGCAACATTCTATGAGAATACCTGGCATATTTGTATTTCTAATCACGTACAGGTGAGAACCATTCTTGACACCGCGATTAAAAAATCCTAACTTGATAATTTCATCTAATACTGGTTGGGCGATTTTTCTCCCAGCATCACTCATAGCAAATACTTCTGTTCCATTAGCTCGCCCATTAAAGGCATTAAAATGAATAGAAACAAAAACATCAACTCTGTTTCTATTAGCTATATCACAACGTCTACCCAGAGATTGACTGACTGATCTAGCACTATTTGGTGTACAAGATATTGCTTCATGTCCTAAGCTTTTTAACTTAGCTATAACTTTATTTCCCACCTCCATAGTTAAGTTATCTTCAAATTTAATACCTCTTGCTCCCGTATCTGGAGGACAATTATGTCCCATATCAATTCCAAATTTCATGGTGTATCCTCAACGTACTTTCAACAGAAAAGATTTAATTAAGAAAATGGGCTTGTTTGGGATTTTTTCTAGTCAAAAACCATAATCATGATATCACATATCATAATTGCTCAAAATTGGCAGTAACTAGATATTTATGTAATCACAATGTAACTGGTAAATTTCCCAATACAGTGAAAAAAGTAAATATATCTTACCTTCAGCCTCAATGGGCAAATGAGATATTGTACTCTTTAGGTAGATATTCCCCCATGAATCCTCAACAATGTTTAAGATCAAAGTAAAGAAAGATTTCGCAACTGAGTTGACATGAAACGTATCGTCTTAATAGCTGGTTTTGAATCCTTCAACGCTGATTTGTATCGCCAAGCTGCCGCTTTGGCTGTTTCTCGCTGTCCTGAGTTAGATATTCGCGTTTTTAGCGATCGCAATATTACCACCAACCCAGATGAGGTACAAGTCGCACTTCAAAGTGCTGATGTATTTTTCAGTAGTTTAATATTTGACTATGACCAAGTTTTATGGCTGCGAGAACATATTGCTAATATTCCCATCCGGCTTATTTTTGAATCAGCACTGGAGTTAATGAGTTTAACGAAAATAGGCGCATTTTCTATTGGTGATAAACCTAAAGGAATGCCTAAACCTGTTAAATTCATACTCGATAAATTCAGTAATGGTAAAGAAGAAGACAAACTCGCAGGTTATATAAGTTTCTTAAAAATTGGACCAAAACTATTAAAATTCGTACCAGTACAAAAAGTCCAAGACTTACGAAACTGGCTCATTATCTACGGTTACTGGAACGCAGGAGGAACAGAAAATGTAGCATCTTTATTTTGGACACTTGCGGAAAAATACTTAGATTTAAGAGTCGGTGACATTCCTGCACCCATCGAAACCCCCAACATGGGTTTATTACATCCCGACTATCCAGGGTATTTTACATCACCAAAAGCATATTTGGAGTGGTATGAAAGAAGGGAACAGGGAACAGGGAACAGGGAACAGAGAAGAAAGAATTTACCAGTCATTGGCATTCTTCTTTATAGAAAGCACGTTATTACAAAACAGAATTATATCCCCCAATTAATCAAAAAATTTGAAGATTCGGGTTTAATACCTTTACCAATTTTTATTAACGGAGTTGAAGGTCATGTTGCTGTGCGTGACTGGATGACAACCGACTATGAAACCCAAAAAAGACAACAAGGAAATATTGAAACTCCTTCCCTTTCTTCCGAAGCAGTTAAAGTTGATGCGATCATTTCTACAATTGGTTTTCCTCTCGTTGGTGGACCTGCGGGTTCAATGGAAGCTGGAAGACAAATAGAAGTCGCAAAACGCATTTTAAATGCTAAAAATATTCCCTATATTGTCGCTGCACCTTTATTAATTCAAGATATCCATTCATGGACTCGTCAAGGAATTGGCGGTTTACAAAGTGTGGTTTTATATGCACTTCCTGAATTAGATGGGGCAATTGATACAATTCCTTTAGGTGGTTTAGTTGGTGAAGATATTTATTTAGTTCCAGAAAGAGTACAAAGGTTAATTGATAGAGTTAAAAATTGGGTTTCCTTACGTCAAAAATTAGCATCAGAACGAAAAATTGCCATTATTTTATATGGTTTTCCTCCTGGTTATGGTGCTGTAGGAACTGCGGCATTATTAAATGTTCCTCGCAGTTTAATTAAATTACTTCAGGCACTTAAAGAACAAGGTTATAATGTTGGTGACATTCCTGAAGATGGAGAGGAATTAATTAAACAAGTAAAAGCAAAAGATGAAGAAATGGAAACCTGGGAAAAAGATAAACCCTTCCCCACAGATGCTAATACTGTTAATGCTAGAAAATTAGAAAAATGGTTAGGATATCTCCGCACATATCGCATTGAAAAACAATGGAAATCTTTAACAGGTGCAGGAATTAAAACCTATGGTGATGAATTACATATTGGTGGTGTGCAGTTAGGAAATGTTTGGATCGGAGTTCAGCCACCTTTGGGTATTCAAGGTGATCCGATGCGGTTAATGTTTGAGCGAGATTTAACTCCCCATCCCCAATATGCAGCTTATTATAAATGGTTACAAAATGAATTTCAAGCTGATGCAGTTGTTCATTTTGGAATGCACGGTACTGTGGAATGGTTGCCAGGTTCTCCTTTAGGAAATACTGGTTATTCTTGGTCGGATATATTATTAGGAAATCTGCCTAATTTATATATCTATGCTGCTAATAATCCTTCGGAATCTATTTTGGCGAAACGTCGCGGTTATGGGGTTTTAATTTCTCATAATGTGCCGCCTTATGGTCGGGCTGGTTTATATAAGGAGTTGGTAAGTTTACGGGATTTAATCGCAGAATATCGGGAAGATCCAAAGAAAAATTATGTGTTAAAAGAGGGGATTTGTAAGAAGATTGTTGATACTGGTTTGGATGTTGATTGTCCTTTTGATGATGCGAAAAAATTGGGTATTTCTTTTAGTCCTGAAAATGTCAGGTTGTTTAGTGGTCACGCTTTTGATGATTATTTAATTAAGTTGTATGAGTATTTGCAGGTGTTGGAAAGTCGGTTGTTTTCTTCTGGTTTACATACTTTAGGTGAAGCACCAAATGAGGAGGAGTTAAAGGGTTATTTGGATGCTTTTTTTGGAAACGAACCACGAAGACACGAAGAACACGAAGGAAGAGAGGAAGAAGAGAGAAGAGAGGAAGAAAGAAGGAAGGAAGAAAGAGTAATTATTGGTTTGTTGAATCAATCTACTGATGAGTTAACGAATCTTTTGCGGGGTTTAAATGGTGAGTTTATTCCTCCTGCACCTGGGGGAGATTTGTTGCGTGATGGTGCGGGTGTGTTACCTACTGGAAGAAATATTCACGCTTTAGATCCCTATAGAATGCCTTCTCCTGCTGCTTATGAAAGAGGTAGGGAAATAGCAAAAAAAATTATTGATCAGCATTTGGCAGAACATCAGAAATATCCTGAAACTGTGGCGGTTTTATTGTGGGGTTTGGATGCTATTAAAACTAAGGGGGAATCTCTGGGTATTCTGTTAGAATTGGTGGGTGCTGAACCTGTTAAGGAGGGTACGGGAAGAATTGTTAGATATGATTTAAAACCTCTTGCTGAGGTGGAACATCCGCGCATTGATGTGTTAGGAAATCTATCTGGTATTTTCCGTGATAGTTTTGTGAATATTATTGAATTATTGGATGATTTGTTTCTTCGTGCTGTGGAAGTTGATGAACCAGAGGAACAGAATTTTATTAGAAAACACGCTTTGGAATTAAAAGCCCAAGGTGTGGAAAATGCGTCTGCAAGGTTGTTTTCTAACCCCTCTGGTGATTTTGGTTCTTTGGTTAATGATAGAGTTGTAGATGGTAACTGGGATAGTGGTGATGAGTTGGGTAAAACTTGGGAAAGTCGCAATGTTTTTAGTTATGGAAGAAAGGATAAAGGACAAGCTAGACCGGAGGTTTTGCAAACTTTATTAAAAACGAGCGATCGCATTGTTCAAGAAATAGATTCTGTTGAATATGGTTTAACTGATATTCAAGAATATTACGCCAATACTGGAGGTTTGAAAAAAGCGGCTGAACAGCAAAGCGGTAAGAAAGTAACAGCTAGTTTTGTGGAAAGTTTTTCTAAAGATACCACTCCTAGAAATTTAGACGATTTATTAAGAATGGAGTACAGAACTAAATTATTAAATCCTAAATGGGCGGAAGCAATGGCTAACCAAGGTTCTGGTGGTGCTTTTGAAATTTCCCAACGCATGACAGCTTTAATAGGATGGGGTGGAACTGCTGATTTTCGTGATCATTGGGTTTATGAACAAGCTGCGGATACCTATGCTTTAGATGCAGAAATGGCGGAAAAATTACGCAAAGCAAACCCGGAAGCTTTTAGAAATATTGTTAGTAGAATGTTGGAAGCACACGGGCGCGGTTTGTGGAATGCTGATGGTAATAGGTTGGAAAAATTGCGTCAGTTGTATGAATTGAGTGATGAACAATTGGAAGGTGTGACAGTTTAGAAATTTACAGATGTAGGTTGGGTTAAGCAACGCGCAACCCAACACATTTACAGTACAATTAAATTGATAAATAAAATAAAAACATTATGAAATTTATCATTACGATATTTCAAGATGAAGATGGGATGTTTATTGCTGAATGTCCCTCTATTCCTGGTTGTGTCAGTCAAGGAATAACTGAAACAGAAGCACAGGAAAATATTCAAGAAGCTATTAGGGAATGTTTAGAAGTTAGGTTAGAAAAAGGGATACCTTTAACAGTAATAACTCGTGAAGTGGAAGTGTATATATAATGCCATCTGTACCAATATTAAAACCTGCGGAGGTTATTAAAACTTTTACAAAACTTGGCTGGGAAGTTTCTCGTCAACGCGGAAGTCATATTATTATGACCAAAGAAGGACATCCAGCTACTCTTTCTATACCTAATCATAATCAAGTAGCACGGGGTACTTTACGCAGTCTTATTTCTAAAGCAGGAATAACAGTAGAAGAATTTATGGAAGTTTTAGAAAATTAAAATTAGAATTGTAGGTTGGGTTAAGCAACGCGCAACCCAACCAAATGTTTTATCTAATAATCAGGTTGCTTTAATGTGGATTTCAAATTTCTAATTCAAACCCTGGTAAAACATCTTCCCCAGAAATTACAGCAGGAAGTTGGACAATTTCTACAGGTTTTCCAATTCTATAAATTTCTACTTCTTTATCTTGGGGGTTAATTAACCAACCCAAACGCAAACCATTGGCGATATATTCCTGCATCTTTTCTTGCAGGGTTTTAAGTCTATCGGTTTCTGATCTCAGTTCAATGATAAAGTCTGGTGTAAGTGGGGGAAATTTCTTTCGTTCTTCTTCTGTTAATGCTTCCCAGCGTTCTAATTTTATCCAAGCAACATCAGGTGAACGTTTTGCACCATTTGGAAGTCGGAATATTGTTGAGGAACTAAATACAATTCCTAGTTTTGTTTGGTAATTCCAATTACCTACTTTAATAATTAAGTCAGCTTCACTACGGCCGCTTTCTCCTCCTACTGGTGGCACAATAATTAACTCTCCCTCTGCATTTAGTTCTAAGCTTACATCTTTATTGGCCATACAGAGTTGGTAAAATTGTTCATCTGTAAGGCGAATAATTGGATCTAGGTTTAAGGTAACTGTGTTCATTTAACTACTCTTAGCCTTTAAGTAATATGTTTTTTTTGATGTAAAAACCTCAAGTAGATTTTTTCCGTTCTAATTTTCAAAGGTTATGGGTATTACAATCTTATCAAGAATCATCTTTTAAAATAATTCTATAATACAATCTCTCAATATTTCTATCAAATCTTCCTTACTCACTTTATTATCAGCAACCTGCATTGTTAATTGATATGCTTCCTCTGGTATTAGATTCAATTCATAATCATTCAAATTCAAAAACGTCACCATCACATCAAAAGCAGTACGTTTATTACCATCTATAAAAGCATGATTTTTACAAATGTGAAATAAATAAGCTGCTGCTTGTTCATAAATTGTCTGATGTAAAAATTCACCTCCAAAACTTGCTTGAGGTTGGTAAATCGCAGAATCTAATAAACCTTCATCGCGGATACCAAATAAACCACCATAAAGGTTAATCTGCTTTTTATGTATACTTAATACATCTTCTTTATTAACGAATTTAGGATTATGCCAGTTTTCTATACACATAATCCCATTTTTTGGTAGATGCTAAAGAAATCAGCATAGCTTCTGATTCTTGGGGTGTGATATCTCCTAAGTTAAAAGCATTAATTTCTTCTTGCGTTAATGCGTTAACTCGTAAGCTTGCTTTGATTAAGGTTTGCAATAAGTGTTTTTGAGTTTCTAATAAAATGTATAAAACGTATTTTTCAACGTTTTTATCGTTTCCAAATTCATGCTCATTTTTGGTTAATTGATATAGATCAATTCGTTCTATAGTCTGTTTTTTTATACTTTCTATATTGAATACTCGGATGAAAAAATCCCAATATTCCTCAACAATTTCTTTTTGTAAGAAATTGTACCTAACGAATGCTAGAGGTACTACTTGACCCTGTGTTCCTTTTTCTATAAAAATTTCACACAACTTCATACTCCTAAGAAATTTTTCACGGAATTGTTTCAACTCTTCCGTAAGCTGACTCAGAGATACTTGTCTGCTATTAGATAACTCAATCATATCCGCCACTGCTTCATCTTGCGGGTTAGCATTATTTAAGCATCTTTCCAGAACTTCTATTCTTTCCTGGATGCTATCAATTATTTCTTGGGGGAATGTCAAGGTGTTTATCATATTTATTTATCTAATAATCAGGTGACTTTAACGTGAGGTTCAAATTTCTAATTCAAATCCTGGTAAAACATCTTCCCCAGAAATTACAGCAGGAAGTTGGACAATTTCTACAGGTTTTCCAATTCTATAAATTTCTACTTCTTTATCTTGGGGGTTAATTAACCAACCCAAACGCAAACCATTGGCGATATATTCCTGCATCTTTTCTTGCAGGGTTTTAAGTCTATCGGTTTCTGATCTCAGTTCAATGATAAAGTCTGGTGTAAGTGGGGGAAATTTCTTTCGTTCTTCTTCTGTTAATGCTTCCCAGCGTTCTAATTTTATCCAAGCAACATCAGGTGAACGTTTTGCACCATTTGGAAGTCGGAATATTGTTGAGGAACTAAATACAATTCCTAGTTTTGTTTGGTAATTCCAATTACCTACTTTAATAATTAAGTCAGCTTCACTACGGCCGCTTTCTCCTCCTACTGGTGGCACAATAATTAACTCTCCCTCTGCATTTAGTTCTAAGCTTACATCTTTATTGGCCATACAGAGTTGGTAAAATTGTTCATCTGTAAGGCGAATAATTGGATCTAGGTTTAAGGTAACTGTGTTCATTTAACTACTCTTAGCCTTTAAGTAATATGTTTTTTTTGATGTAAAAACCTCAAGTAGATTTTTTCCGTTCTAATTTTCAAAGGTTATGGGTATTACAATCTTATCAAGAATCATCTTTTAAAATAATTCTATAATACAATCTCTCAATATTTCTATCAAATCTTCCTTACTCACTTTATTATCAGCAACCTGCATTGTTAATTGATATGCTTCCTCTGGTATTAGATTCAATTCATAATCATTCAAATTCAAAAACGTCACCATCACATCAAAAGCAGTACGTTTATTACCATCTATAAAAGCATGATTTTTACAAATGTAAAATAAATAAGCTGCTGCTTGTTCATAAATTGTCTGATGTAAAAATTCACCTCCAAAACTTGCTTGAGGTTGGTAAATCGCAGAATCTAATAAACCTTCATCGCGGATACCTTCTGATCCACCATATAGGTTAATCTGCTTTTTATGTATACTTAATACATCTTCTTTATTAATGAATTTAGGATTATGCCAGTTTTCTATACACATAATCCCATTTTTTAGTAGATGCTAAAGAAATTAACATAGCTTCTGATTCTTGGGGTGTGATATCTCCTAAGTTAAAAGCATTAATTTCTTGTTCCGTGAATACATTTGTCCTTAAACAAGCCTTGATAAGTGATTGTAATAAGTGCTTTAAAGATTCAATCCAAATGTATATTTCAGATTCATACAGTTTTAAAAAAACCTTATCTAGAGTTTCTTTTTGACATTTATATTGATTATAAATTTCTACAAAACCTATAGTCATTTTTTTTAAAATTTCCCCATTTATGATTAGGGATGAATCAGAATCTATAATTTCTTTGTACATAAAATCCTGTCTTACATATAATAGTAAGTAATTAAAAAAGTGTTCACCATTGCTTGATTTTTCAAGAATTACCTGAGATAGTTTTCTTACTCTAATGAATTTTTCAATTAATTTTAACAATTCCTCCTGTAGTTGAATAACAGCTATTTCCTGAATATTAACCAACTCAAGTATTTCTGCCATTTTTTCATCTTGCGGGTTAGGATCATTTAAGCATCTTTCCAGAATTTCTATCCTTTCCTGGATGCTATCAATAATCTCTTGGGGAAATGTAAAGCTGTATACCATACTTTATGTACCTATCTGGTGACATTATGCGCTTTCCTAAAACTATTTTAACTGAAAAACACATAATCTTGAGTCCTAAAATCAGTATTTTTACAAAATTGGCAATAAACCGACTATAATAAAAGATAAAATTATGTAATAAACACATTAAATATATGATCGCAAATCACGATGTTTACATCACTCCTGAACAATATTTAGCACTGGAAGAAAAAAGCCCAGTCAAACATGAATACATCAACGGTTACATCTATGCAATGGCTGGCGCTTCCGATCCTCATGTTACTGTAACATTAAATAGTGCTTTTCTCATTCGGAATCATATTCGTGGTAGTGGATGTCGAGTTTTTGCAACTGACATGAAAGCTAGAATAGAAACCATAAATCGTTTTTACTATCCTGATGTGATGGTTACTTGTGATGAAAGAGATAAAGGATTATTAAATTATAAAAAATTCCCATGTTTAATTATTGAAATATTATCAGATTCCACAGAAGCATTTGATCGGGGAGATAAATTTAAAGATTATCAAAATATAGACACTTTACAAGAATATGTTTTAATTGATGTGAAAAAACCTCAAGTAGATTGTTTCCGGCGTAATGAACAAGGTTTATGGGTATTACAATCTTATCAAGAATCATCCTTTGAATTGCAAAGTATTAATTTTCAGGGAAATATGAATGATTTATATGAAGATGTAAGTTTTTTGTAGTAGATACCTACCTAGCGATATTTTCCACTACCTTAAATCTACCTTAACCCAAAAACACAAGCGTATAACTTAAATCGTTGCTAAACTAAATTTACAAATTTTCACAATCATAGATAAAAACCAATCATTAATATATGAATTCTATCAATACACCCTCTAAACCTAGACAAAATTCGGCATTTAAACACCTAATGTCTATCCATTGGTGGATGTCAATTGGTTATTTAATCCTATTTTTAACTGGCACAATTATGGCCAGGTTGCCAAGAGAGATTTTTATTCGCCCTTCTCTTTACGATTTTCATAAATCAATAGGTGCTTTAACAATGGCCATTCTCACATGGCGAATTTTAGTATTGTTGCGAGTTTGGTGGCGCAAATATACAAAAAAATTTCCTAAATTTACTCCCGAATGGTTGCAAACCGTCGCCCTTCATACCAGTTTATATATCTTTATGTGGGTTGTTCCCGTTACGGGTTTTTTACTTTCTAATTCTTTTAAAAGTAATAATGTTAAAGTTTTTGGTATTCTTTTACCTGATATGTTTCCCCAAAATTCAGCAATGGTGGAAATCGGTAGAAGTTTACATTTTTGGTTAGCTTACACATTTTTGGTTTTTATTATTTTACACTCAATTCAACAAAAAAAAGTAGTGCGATCGCTTTGGCGTAAATTTACCAAAACTATCACACTTGGGAATAATTTATCTAATAACTAATGACGCAAGTTTTCTGAGTTTTACAATTATCAGTTATCAGTGAGAATAGGGTATAGGAAGGAAGGAAAGCATGGGAAGAAAAATAAATTCTGACTCCTGACTCCTGACTCTTGACTCCTTACATAATTAGCATTTATTTCTCATGTTCCTGTTGATTATTATGTATGGTATTATCTGCTTCCAATAACCTAGACATAAATACATCTGGTTTTCTACTCATCACAGATATCACTTTATCAATAGCAATGACTTCACTGATTTTCACCACCATTTCCCACAAAGTATCTTCTTCTGTCTCTTTGTTGTGAGTTCTGTGTTTAAACCACAATAAGTCATCTACAACCCCGATAATTGTTGCCAAATACCATTTATCTCTGATTAACAACCATATCTCTTTCTCTGTGTAGGTTTGCAGAATAGATTTCATGATGGTTTAGATAACAAAAACTTATTGCGCTACATGGTATGCTGATGGGACAGAAAACGCAATAGTATATTTACTTATTTTTTTGTAGTAAAAATAACGTTTATATGTTAACAAAACTTTGTATATTATGAAACACCCACTTATCAGATTAAGGCCAGAAGTTGACAAAAATCTCATATTCTCTGTTAAAAATTATCAACTATCAAGTGTCAACTGTCAACTGTCAACTGTCAACTATCAACTGTCAACTGTCAACTGTCAACTGTCAACTGTCAACTGTCAACTGTCAACTGTCAACTGTCAACTGTCAACTGTCAACTGTCAACTATCCAACTTACTTAGTAATTGCCGAATTACATTAGCATCTTCGGCTTCAGGAACTTTAGTTAAATAAATTTGCAGATCCTCTACTGCTTGGGTAAAGTAACCAAGTTGATAATAAAGCAAACCTCTGTCTCTTAATTCTAAACTCACACCAGGAAACAACAACAAAATTCTTTCTACCACAGATAGGGTTTTTTCTAAATCTTGGCGATTTAAATAAATATACTTCAAATTTGTCAGCATCCTCGCTAAAAATTGCCGCTTACTAACCACAGCTAAAAATTCTGGTTGTAATGTCACCGATTGCTGATAAATTTGAGATAGTCTTTCTTGACAGTCTTGAGGAAACATCACTTCACCACCATTAAAAGCATCCACAAAAATCTCAATGTCTGCAATATCTGGACGGATTAAAAAATGTCCAGGCATTCCTATGCCCACCATTGGAAAGTCAATGCGTTTTCCTACCTCCATGTAAACTAACGCTAAAGTAATAGGAATACCGGTTTTGCGTTCTATGACATCATTAAAAAAACTATTACGCGGATCATAATAATCAATTTTATTACCCGTAAAACCTAATTCATCGTATAAATACTGGTTTATACTTTGAATCATCCGCAGCGGATAGCGGGAAGATGGTAAACGCTCCTCTAACTCTGTTGCCATTGTATCTAGGGCGTTTAAGTATTCTTCTGGATCAAGATCGGGATATTCTTCCTGGGCGATATATAAAGCAGCCCTGGCCAGGTTGATAGACTCGTCAGGTTGCTGGATTTCTTGGTAAAAATATTGACGTGCTGACGAGAAGTTCATAAGCAGTAGGTATGAGGCGACATACTCTTATTTTAAGGCAATTGAGGCAGTTGGGAGCGATCGGATCTCAAAATCGTATTTTTACCAGTTGTTTCATTAATTGATCATGTATGATCAACATATACCAAATATACCAAAATAAGATTTTTGTCTAGTTCTCCACATCTGTCAACTTATGAAATTACCTGACTTAGACCCTGAAACTATAGATCGTATTATCGAAATGGCCTGGGAAGATAAAACCCCATTTGAAGCAATAGAAACACAATTTGGACTTTTAGAAAAGCAGGTAATAGCCTTGATGAGAAGAGAAATGAAATCTTCTAGTTTCCAGATGTGGAGAGAAAGAGTTACTCAACGCAAAACCAAACATCTGCAAAAGCGAGATTTTATTGCAGGTAGGTTTAAATCCAAAAATCAGAAAACGTAAGTGAGTAATCAGTAATCAGTAATCAGCTATTATCTATAGGACTCCTATTTGATTTTTGAACAGAACTCACTACATACTGAAAGCCTTCTTTCCTGTTCCCTGTTCCCTGCCTCGACGAACAATTCATGAATCAAATCGGATCACTATATAAAGAGACTGAGTGAAGTAACTCTAACTGAGTTTGTAAATCAGACCACATTTGATAAAAAGCACTCCATTCCACAAAATCAACTTCATCTCCTAATTTACCAGCTTTAAATTGTTGATAAAACTCCACAGATGATCATTGAGAACGCTGCTCAAATACTTGCAAATCGCTTTCTAATTCTCTGATTTGCTGTTGAATATGTTCTCTTTCTTGATGAATAATCTTTCTGAGTGATGAAGCTAAAATATCACTATATCCTCCTTGTTGAGAAAGTGCTTCTAGGACTTTTAATTGATTGATGATTTCTGCTTTAGTTGTCATGATTACTTTTAATTGCTGATTACTGATTAATAAAACTTTACGAATTCTATAATAATAATAATAGGACTTACGCAAAACAGAACTAAAATTACCCCTACGCAAGAATCAGGTTTTGAGTCTTATCTTGCGTAAGTCCTAAATAATATATCAATTTAGCATTGTTTGTACCCGTACCCACATCTTAGACTTATCTAATAAGCCTGGGATATAATTTAGTATATTTTAGCATCTATTAGCATTTTTTAGCATCTATTAGCATTTAGTTTTAATAATGAATTTAAGGCAAAGATGGGATCATTCAGTGCTAACCTAAAAGATGATATTGCTTGATCTTATGGTCTTTGAAGACCAACTCTGAAAAATAGCTTCATTCATTAGGCGCAGCATGGTCACCACCGCAGAAAAAACAAACATAGGTTACATTACCCAAGTAATTGGTCCGGTTGTAGACGTTAAGTTCCCCGGCGGTAAACTACCCCAAATCTACAACGCTTTGACCATCAAAGGCACTAACGAAGCTGGACAAAAAATCAGCCTCACCGTTGAAGTACAACAGCTTTTAGGCGATAACCAAGTTAGAGCCGTGGCAATGAGTACCACTGACGGTTTAACTCGTGGTTTAGAAGTTGTTGACACTGGCGCACCCATCAGCGTACCTGTAGGTAAAGCTACATTAGGACGTATCTTTAACGTTTTAGGTGAACCTGTAGACAACCAGGGTCCTGTAAATAACACCGAAACCTTACCTATTCACCGCGAAGCTCCTAAATTCACAGAGTTGGAAACTAATCCTTCTGTGTTTGAAACCGGGATCAAAGTTGTGGACTTGTTAACTCCCTACCGTCGTGGTGGTAAAATCGGTCTGTTCGGTGGTGCTGGTGTTGGTAAAACCGTGATCATGATGGAATTGATCAACAACATCGCTACCCAACACGGTGGTGTGTCTGTATTCGCTGGTGTAGGTGAAAGAACCCGCGAAGGTAATGACCTCTACAACGAAATGATCGAATCTGGGGTTATTAACAAAGATAACCTCAACGAATCTAAAATTGCTCTAGTGTATGGGCAAATGAACGAACCACCCGGAGCAAGAATGCGGGTTGGTTTGTCTGGTTTGACAATGGCTGAATACTTCCGTGATGTGAACAAGCAAGACGTTTTGTTGTTTGTTGACAACATTTTCCGCTTTGTACAAGCTGGTTCTGAAGTATCTGCGCTTTTAGGACGGATGCCTTCTGCGGTAGGATATCAGCCCACTCTTGGTACTGACGTAGGTGCGCTACAAGAGCGTATTACCTCTACAACCGAAGGTTCTATTACTTCTATTCAAGCTGTATATGTACCTGCGGACGACTTAACCGACCCCGCACCCGCTACAACCTTCGCTCACTTAGACGGTACAACAGTATTGTCTCGTGGTTTGGCAGCTAAAGGTATTTACCCTGCGGTAGATCCTCTGGGTTCTACTTCGACAATGTTGCAACCCAGCATTGTTGGTAAAGAACACTATGATACTGCTCGTGCTGTACAATCAACCTTACAACGTTACAAAGAATTACAAGACATCATCGCTATTCTTGGTTTAGATGAATTGTCTGAAGAAGACCGTCTCACCGTAGCACGCGCTCGGAAAGTTGAACGTTTCTTATCTCAGCCCTTCTTCGTAGCAGAAGTATTTACCGGTTCTCCTGGTAAATATGTGAAATTGGAAGACACCATCAAAGGTTTCCAAAGAATTTTATCTGGTGAATTGGATGATCTGCCAGAGCAAGCTTTCTACTTGGTAGGCGATATCAACGAAGCGATCGCTAAAGCTCAAAAGCTCAAAGGTTAATAGGTAATGGGTAATGGGTAATGGGTAATGGGTAAGAAATTTATCCCAATTACCAATTACCAATTACCAATCACCAATTACCAATTACCAATCATAAGTAGAAACTAAAGAATATGACTCTGACCGTTCGTGTAATTTCCCCAGACAAAACTGTTTGGGATGCTCCCGCTGATGAAGTAATTTTACCTAGCACTACTGGTCAGTTGGGTGTTTTAAGTGGACACGCTCCCATGTTGACAGCATTGGATACAGGTGTAATGCGGGTTCGTGCCAACAAAGCTGCCAACTGGCAAGCGATCGCTCTTTTGGGTGGTTTTGCTGAAGTTGATGAAGATGAAGTTACCGTTCTGGTGAATGGTGCTGAACGTGGGGACGCTATTAATTTAGAAGAAGCCCGCACAGCTTTCAACCAAGCACAAACCAAATTAAACCAAGTTCCCGCAGGGGATAGACAAGCTCAAATTCAAGCCACACAAGCCTTTAAACGCGCTCGCGCTCGTTTTCAAGCTGCTGGCGGTTTGGTGTAAAGTTTGAATTATTCAATAATTTGATTTTGCATGGTGGTTTTTTCCATCATGCAAATTTTTATATATTAGGGAATAGGGAACAGGGAATAGGAAAATTTGTTGTAGGGGTAGCGCCCCCGTGCCTACCCCTAAGCACATTTGGGGGCAACCAGGGGGGGTTTGCCCCTACGTAATTGACATATTCTGTAGCTTTTTATATAATTAAATATAGTTGTCAAAATTATTTATTCAAAAATTTCTTCATTCAAAAATATGGGTTTATTCAAAAATATTCAGAAAACTGTAGGTAATGCAGGAAAAATACTCGAAAATATTTTACAATCATATATAGAATTTAATACCCCAGCCAAACAATTAATCTTAAAACCAAAAACTGTTACTTTTTTATGTCGTCAAGTTGAGTCAAAAATAGAGCAAATTATTAGTTTAACACCTGATGATACTCAAGGATTAATAGCGATAATTCAACAGGATAAAATAGAAGTAAAGTTGCATTTTAAGCCTAAGTTAATCACTCTTAAAGAAGATTGTATTGAAGGAGAATTACAATTATTAAAACAACCAGATATTCAAAGTGATTCTTTAATTTATAAAACTTTAATTGGAGGCTGGAAAATTTTTCTGGGTGGATATATTCCCCAAAATGTATTACCTGAAAAAATTAAAGTTATGGGAGATAAAATTTATTATACATTACCACGTAATGAGGTTAAACTGTTAGAAGTTCTATTTAAAACAGTTACTCCTGGTTCAACATTATTCACCGATATGAAAGCAGGAGAATTGATTATTGAAAGTGCGATCGCTATCAATGGGAATGATGTTAATTTATCAGAATTGATATCAATTTTAAAACTCAAATCTGAATGAATACTTACCGCAAAGGTTACTAATCATCGGGATACTAATAATCAATCATAGAAGTCGGGGATATCAACGCCAAAAAACAACGAAAAAATATCAATCCTGTAAATCCTTAAATCCTGGAAATCATCTCGACTTCGCTCGATAACCACCTGATTCAGACAATTAAAAAAATAAAAAAAACAGATCCCCGATTTCTTCAAGAAACCGGGGATCTAAATCACCTAAATCATCTAATAATTATCCTTAACCAGCAGCTACCATTTCTTTTTCCAGACGTTCCAATCTTTCAGCCAATAATTGCTCTAAAGTAATTAAAGCCTTAGTAAAACCGTCAATACCTTCAGAGAGTTTATCAGATGCCATCCGGTCAGCAGCGTGCATCTTATCAAAGGTTGCTTTATCAACAGAGATTTTTTCAATAGATAAACCTGCAACCTTAGCAGGATCAAGTTTGCGGGGTAGTTCACCCACAGTATTTTGCAATTCTGATAATAAACCAGGAGAAATAGTCAACAAATCACAACCAGCTAACTCTGTAATTTCGCCAATGTTACGGAAACTAGCACCCATAACTTCAGTCTTATAACCAAACTTTTTGTAGTAGTTATAAATCTTAGTTACAGACAATACACCGGGATCTTCTGCGGCAGGATAGCTATCCCGTCCGGTATCTTTCTTGTACCAGTCAAGAATACGACCCACAAAAGGAGAAATCAGAGTGACACCAACTTCAGCACAGGCGATCGCTTGGTGAACACCAAACAACAAAGTTAAATTACAGTGAATACCTTCTTTTTCCAAAATTTCCGCAGCCTTGATACCTTCCCAAGTTGCAGCAATTTTAATCAAAACCCGTTCCTTAGCAATACCCGCAGCTTTATATTGAGCAATCAAATCTCTAGCTTTAGCCACAGTAGCATCAGTATCATAAGACAACCGTGCATCTACTTCAGTAGACACCCGACCGGGAATAATTTGCAAAATCTTTAATCCAAAGGATACCGCCAAACGGTCAAAAGCTAAAGAAACTACCTCGGCTTGGGTAGCTTTAGCGCCAGCGTCTTTTTTCGCTTTAATTAAAGTTTGATCAACAATATCCTGATATTCCGGCATTTGTGCCGCCGCAGTAATCAAAGAAGGATTGGTAGTAGCGTCCTGGGGTTTAAACTTTTCAATTGCTTGGATATCTCCAGTATCCGCCACAACAACGGTTACTTCCCGCAACTGTTCCAGTAAATTTTTAGCCATAACATACTCCGTAAATTTTTTTGGTGTAGGATTTACCAATCCCCAATTATTTAAACTCTTTGATCTTGCATACGATTCTGATTTTGGCAACTTTTCTTAATAATTGCCTAACCTTACTTTACTACCCACATTCCTCTCAGGTGTGCAGTTGCCAACTTTTTTTGATTTATTAACCGCAAAGTACACAAAGGAAGAGAAGGAATGAAGTTGAGAATTTTTGAGCAGGAAGAGAAAAGTTCCAGCCTCAGCCCTATTTTAAACGTCTCAAGCTGTAATAGGCTGTCCAATAGAATGCACTTTGATTAAACTGGTTGTTCCTGACATACCAATTGGTACTCCAGAGGTAATTACAACTTTGTCACCTTTTTTCACAAAACCCTTTTCTACCACTGTGTTAACCACATTGGTAAACATCTCCTCTGCATGGTGAACAGGGTTGATTAACAAAGGTTCTACACCCCAAGATAAAGCCAACTGACGGTAAGCAATAGCCTCAGAAGTCAGGGTAATAATTGGTGTCAGAGGACGATATTTAGAAATCAATCTAGCCGTATTTCCAGAAGTTGTATTACAAAGAATCGCCTTAGCACCTGTTTCATAAGCAATGCGACAAACCGCTTGGGCAACTGATTCTGTAACACTCAGACGACCGGCTTCATGATTCCAGGTATGTTTAGCACCCGCTTGCAATGCTTTTTCCGTTTGCAAAGCGATATTGTGCATTGTTTGTACCGCCGCAATGGGATATTCACCCACGGCAGTTTCTCCCGACAACATCACCGCATCCGTACCATCCAAAATGGAATTAGCCACATCCGTTGCTTCGGCGCGAGTAGGGTCAGGGGCGCTAATCATTGATTCTAACATCTGCGTAGCTGTAATTACTGGCTTACCCATCAAATTACAGAGACGAGTGATATCTTTTTGAATTAATGGCACTTGGTGAATAGGCATTTCTACTCCCAAATCACCACGGGCAATCATAATGGCATCAGCAACTTCTAGGATGTCATTTAACTGGGCGACAGCTTCCGGGCGTTCAATTTTGGCAATCAGACGAATTTTAGAACCAGCAGCTTCAATCATGCGTTTTGCCGGTTCTAAGTCTGCGGGCGATCGCACAAAAGAAACCGCTACCCAGTCTACACCCAACTGAATCCCAAACCGTAAATCCTGCAAATCCTTTTCCGTAATGGAACTCACAGGTAAAGGAGTCGCAGGTAAATTTACACCCTTATGAGAAGAAATCAACCCCCCAATATCCACACGAGCGCAAATTTTATCAGCATCACGACGGGTTACAGTTAACTTCACCCGACCATCATTAATCAAAACTGGTTCACCAGGTCGGATCATTGCAAATAAAGTAGGTAGAGGCAGGGGAAGTTCATCAATATTTTCCCCCTTTTCCTGTAACAGAAAAGTCACCTCACTCCCAGCTTCCAGCATTAAACCTTCCGGTGGCAATTTCCCCAAACGAATTTTCGGACCACACAAATCCTGCATAATCGCAACGGGTCTTTTTAACTCATCACTAATGCGCCGTAAATGGTGAAAAGTTTGAGCGTGAGCTTCATAAGCACCATGCGAGAAATTCAACCGAGCCATATTCATTCCCGCTTCCACCAAAGCTTGCAGCTTTTCCGGTGCAGCAGTAGCAGGACCAACAGTACAGATAATCTTGGTTCGACGCATCATAAAAAGTAGGGGGTAACGGTCCAGGTAGTGCAACCTCGTTAAGCCCATACTGGGGATAATGGACAATTGACAATGGAAAATGGACAATTATCAATTGTCAATTATCAATTTTTACTTCTGTGCCATTGACAACATCAAATCAACAACACGGTTAGAGTAACCCCATTCGTTGTCATACCAGGAAACAACTTTAAAGAAATTGGAATTTAATTCAATTCCTGCACCTGCATCAAAAATGCTAGAGTGGGCATCACCTTGAAAATCTGTAGAAACTACTTCTTCATCGGTATAACCCAAAATACCTGCTAACTCACCTTCAGCAGCTTTTTTCATTGCTGCACAAATTTCTTTGTAACTTGTAGATTTGACAGTTTTGAAAGTTAAGTCAACTACCGAAACATCAGGGGTAGGAACTCTAAAAGCCATTCCTGTTAACTTACCTTTCAACTCTGGTAAAACCAAAGCCACAGCTTTAGCTGCACCGGTGGAAGAAGGAATAATATTTTGAGCAGCACCTCTACCACCGCGCCAGTCTTTTTTACTTGGTCCATCTACTGTAGGTTGAGTAGCAGTCATCGCATGAACTGTAGTCATCAAACCTTCAGCCAAACCAAAGTTATCATTAATAACTTTAGCAATTGGCGCTAAACAATTTGTAGTACAACTAGCATTGGAAACAATTAAATCCTTTGCAGGATCATAGGATTGATGGTTTACACCCATCACCATTGTTTTCACTTTCTCTCGATCTTTTGTAGGTGCAGAAATCACAACTTTTTTTGCACCAGCTTTTAAGTGATTTTCCGCCCCAGCATAATCAGTGAAAAGTCCTGTAGATTCCACAACATAATCTACACCCAACTTACCCCAAGGCAATTCTGCGGGATTTCTGACGGAAACACAGGGGATAAAATGGCCATCAATTACCATGCCATCTTCCCTAGCTTCCACCTTACTTTTTAACTTACCGTGTGTAGAGTCGTACTTTAAAAGATAAGCCAAATTATCCGGTGTTACTAAATCATTAATCCCCACAAATTCAATGTTAGGATTATTAATACCCGCACGGAGTACCAAACGTCCGATCCGTCCAAAACCGTTAATAGCGACTTTCAACTTAGCCAAAATTTAACCTCCTGTTTGTAGAGATTTAACCAGAGAAAATTGGCCAGATTAATTCTACTCTGACTCAACTGATTCTTACAGTAAAAAAAGTCATAAAGCTGATTTATTTGGTATATTTTAATGTTTGGTAATTGGTAATTGGTAATTGGTGATACAATTTTGGATTTTGGATTTTGGATTTTGGATTGTATTTCATGAACTCCAATCTAAAATCTAAAATCTAAAATCTAAAATCTTGTCCCAGTCACCTGTCACCTGTCACCTAATTACTTGACAGCACTCGTTAAAATACCCATAATTTTAGCAACATCATTTAAAAAATACTCGGCTAAATCAATCTGTACCCGTTCATCTGATAACTTTAAAAACTTCCAAATTTCCCCAGTAGTTACCACACCATAAATTTCTGTAATTTCATTTTCTTCTCTTTGATTAAATAACCTAGCAGCATACATTTCTGCAATACATTGACCTAAACCACCTTTAATATTTTCTTTCTTGGCTTCAACAACTAAAATTACCGGGGCATTAATTAATAAAAATTCAGGAGAACGACTAATAATAAAATCACAATTACCGCTTAAACCCTGACTAGAATCAACATTAAATTCTACACCAGAGAACAAACTAATTTCTTGATTTTTCTGTTTTTTCTGTTTAGTTAACTCTAATAAAATAGGTGTAATAATCATCTCAGAACGAGATTTTTCCGTATTACTAGCCAAAGCAAAAGGAACATTATAAGCTAAAGTTTCCTGTAAATAATCACTTATTGGCGATGGTGTAACTCCAGCAAAAATATTATCTCTCGTAGAAATTTTGAGATTCAGGTTTTTCTTAACCGCTTCTAAAGTAAAATCACTGTAAGACATAAAATCATCGTATTGGATTTTTCCAACTTCAGAATACAATAATAATCAAATAATATCATGTCTGTTTAGTAATTAGTAATTAGTTATTAGTTATTATTCTCCCCATCTCCCCATCTCCCCATCTCCTCACCTCACCTGTTCCCTGTTCCCTATTCCCTTCTTACTGTCACCTGTCACCTGTCACCTGTCACCTCTTCCCTGATAAAATTCTCAAGCACCATAGTTAACTCATCCTATGTCAACAGACTGGAAAACTGTTAAAACCTACGAAGATATTCTGTATCAAAAAACAGATGGTATCGCTAAAATAACCATCAACCGTCCCCACAAACGCAATGCTTTCCGCCCGAAAACTGTCTTTGAACTTTATGAGGCTTTTTGTGATGCTCGTGAAGATACTAATATTGGTGTAGTTCTATTTACGGGTGCGGGACCTCACACAGATGGAAAATATGCTTTCTGTTCTGGTGGTGATCAAAGTGTACGCGGACAAGCTGGTTATGTTGATGATGAAGGGATTCCGCGCTTAAATGTGCTAGATTTACAACGTTTGATCCGTTCTATGCCTAAAGTAGTAATTGCTTTAGTCGCCGGTTATGCTATTGGTGGTGGTCATGTTTTACATTTAATTTGTGACTTAACCATAGCTGCGGATAATGCTATTTTTGGACAAACTGGACCAAAAGTAGGAAGTTTTGATGGTGGTTTTGGTGCGAGTTATTTAGCGCGAATAGTAGGACAGAAAAAAGCAAGAGAAATTTGGTTTCTCTGTCGTCAATATAATGCCGAACAAGCTTTAGAAATGGGATTAGTAAATACAGTAGTTCCTGTAGCAGAACTCGAAGCCGAAGGGATAAAATGGGCGCAGGAAATATTAGAAAAAAGTCCCATTGCCATACGTTGTTTAAAAGCAGCATTTAACGCTGACTGTGACGGACAAGCAGGGTTACAAGAACTGGCTGGTAATGCAACTTTACTTTATTACATGACCGAAGAAGGTTCAGAAGGCAAACAAGCTTTCTTAGAAAAACGGACCCCCAATTTTCGGGACTTTCCTTGGTTGCCTTAACCATCCTCACAACCGCACCTGATCACAAGGTGCGATGCTAATAAGGCTTTATCAAAAGCAAAATTGCAGCACCAAAAAATTTGCAAAGCTAACTAAATGCCAATGTTATATTTAGCAGTCTGATTGGGAAAGATATAATTAGAGTAGTCACCAAAAGTAGTAACCAAGTCTTAAACAGCTATAACTTTAGTTTTTATCTCTGGTAATGAGGAAACAGATGTTTCAGCAACAGTTGTAAATTCTAGATTTTCTAAATCGGAATTGATATTAGCTGCAACGGGTAGGATAGGTACAATAGGTTTAGATAATGGTAAGCTCCAATTATCTTCTAAAGATTCCCATGTAGGAGCAAAGGCGGGGATCGCTAAAGAGCAAGCTTTCCAACCAGCTTGAACAGGTGCGCTTAATTGCTGACACATACCACCACGACGGCCTTCTGGTTGGTAATGACGACAATACCTACAGGCTGATGTTAAAGGGTTAATTGGCTTCATAATCTTGAGTTTTGAGTGCGAACGAAGGGTAATTATCACACTTAATATTTTCGTTCCCTGACAAAATAGGTATAAAAGCCAAGAAGTAATTATCTAATAAGGGTTTTAGGTATTTTTTTGAAAAAAAAATTTTTATTATGTTTTTATATTTTTGTCATATTTGTATATGATTAGTGAAGTGTCCACATACTTGTTTTTGCCTATAACGCATTGGGGATCAAAGGTAAAGAGTGAGATTTGGATGACACGAGCCTTTTAGATGTTGCATTTTGGCTATTCTTTGTTTCCTGCTTGATCAATGACAAATTTAGCGGCACAAGGAGAACAAACACCCCAGCGTTGGACTTCACCTGGTGGCGATGGGCATTGACATTGGGGGCAAAGAGGTAAGTTTAAGTTATGCGATCGCTCTTGTCTATTTCTAGCCCATTGTTCAAAAGCTATCTGAGCATTTTTAGCACTAGCTTTAAGTTCAGGTTTGGAAATAGCCACACCTACATCACCCAAATAACTAGGGTGTGCTTGGGGTGATAAAGTTTGTTGTGGGTTGTCTGGTAATGGTGTTTGTTTCCATTGGGCAGTAGAAAAGCGAATATCTATCAAAGGTGTAGATATCTCGTGATTTAACTTTTGATTTAACTTTAACAGCAGATTTTTGCGTTGGAAAGTCAAATTTTGCGCCCAAGCGGCACTAGAAGTTGCTACCCACAAAACATCACGCTGAATCGACAAAGGGCGTGTTTGTGCAGCAACCTTAACCCCAACAACTTCTTGCCAACACTTGAGCAAGCGTGAAAAAGGTTGTTCCTGCCATTGGGCTTCCAGTTGGAGAATGCCTAAAATATCATTAACAGATTTCAACGACATCTAGATTTTAGATTTTAGGAAGGAGTCAGGAGATCAAGGAGTTCAAGGAGTCAGGAGTTCAAGGAGTCAGGAGTTCAAGGAGTCAGGAGTTCAAGGAGTTTAAGGAGTCAGGAGATCAAGGAGTTTAAGGAGTCAGGAGATCAAGGAGTTTAAGGAGTTCAGGAGTTCAAGGAGTCAGGAGTTCAGGAGTCACTTGAATTTTTTACTGATAAAATTCATACAGCAGTATCGCATTTAAGGTATCCTGGCAATGAGTCAAAATCTTACCATTGATTCTGATAAACCATCCGCTAAAACCTCTGGCTTAAAACCAGCACTAGCAGCAGCACTAGGAAGTTTAGAAGTGCAGTTGGATCAAGAGTTAACTAGATACCGACGCGCACGCAATGGAGTGAGGCAAACGAAAACAGTTAGTGTAGAAAATTATATTCCTCAGCCATCCCAAGAGTTAAATACCATAACTGAGACATTGGTAACAACTCAGCCATCAACCTCAGAATTTAAGAATAACTCAAGTTTTCTAGAAAATCCTGTCTCAGATGTGAAAAAACAGGAAGAAATCAATCATTTACCACTGTCTTCTGCCGAACAGTCTACCAAAATACAAACCCCACCACCGCCACCAGAGTCAAAGCCTATCAGTAGTATAGTACCGACAAAGCCCAAGGCTGAAAGTGAAACTCCTGTAGCGGCAAATCATACTCCCAAACACCCAGATGATTATTTAGAATCAAGTGAAGCACTGCTGCGAAGTCTCCAAGAAGAACAACCACCAACCAACAAATCAAGTAATTCTAACGACAGTTTACTGTCACCTTTGGGTATTGGTTCTATGCTGCTGCTGCTGTTAGCTAGTTTAACTTTAGGCTATGTAGTATTTAATTCCCGAACTTTACCACAGTTGCATTTGAGCCAACTTTTTAACCGGATTTCCTCAAGAAATAGTGAAAATACTTATGTTCCGGCAAGTAATCCCTCACCTATAGCCCAACCAGAAATCACACCTATTCCCAAATATCCTAACTTGGCTGCTCGTGAGTTTCCACAGGTGAGAGATCCTAATGATGTAATAGGTTTAACACCGAAAGTTAAACCAACCCCGACAGCTACTCCCCAACCCATAGTCATCGAAACACCAATAAGTCCAGTAGTTCCACCAACTTCAGTCCCCAATGTTTCAGCTATACCAAAGCCTCAGCCAACCTTACCAGGACTAAATACAGATATCAAACCATCAGCTGATGGGTACTATTATATAGTGGCTGATAATCAAGGCAATAATGCTTTAGCAAGTGCGCGGCAAGTTGTTCCTGATGCTTATTTATCAGATAGACAAAAGTATATTTATCTTGGTGCGTTGAAGACTGAAGAGGAAGCAAAACAACGTTTACAGCAACTACAGGCAAAAGGCATTAAAGCCCGTGTACGAAAACCATGATAGGTAATTGATAGTTGATAATTGATAGTTGATAATTGATAATTAAGGACTGATAATTCAGAATTGATCATGATTGCTCATGGAAAGAAGCCTAAATTTGCTGGTTGCTAAAACCTGAATGGAGCATATTTAAGTATGGAAGTGATGAAGCGCATTTTGCGGGTGATTCGTGCTAATGTTAACAGCTTGGTAAACGGTGCTGAAGATCCAGAAAAAGTTTTGGAGCAAACCTTTCTGGAAATGCAGTCAAATTTGGTACAATTGAGACAGGGAGTTGCTGGTGCGATCGCTACCCAAAAACGCACTGAACGTCAAGCACTTGCAGCAGAGTCTCAATCTCAAGAATGGTATCGTCGCGCTCAACTAGCTCTCCAACAAGGTAATGAAGTTTTAGCCAGGGAAGCTCTCACCAAACGCCAAACTTATCAACAAACAGCTACAACTTTGTTTGAGCAAATAAAACAGCAAAAACAAGTTGTAGAGAAGTTAAAACAGGATATGCGTAGTTTGGAGTTGAAAACCGCAGAGGTAAAAACTAAAAAAGATATGTACATTGCTCGCGCTCGTTCTGCTCAAGCTTCCTATAAACTTCAGGAAATGCTGAGTGAATTTTCTACTACATCTAGTCTGGGTGCATTAGAACGGATGGAAGATAAAGTTATACAGATGGAAGCACAATCAGCAGCTATTAGTCAATTGGGTAGTGATAATCTGGAAACAAGGTTTGCTAAGTTGAATTCTATGAATGTTGATACCGAACTAGCAGCAATGAAAACCCAAATGTTAAAGGAGGTAAATAACCAGCAGACACAGATATAGCTTGAGCTATAGCTTTGCAGTACAGCAAGTAATGAAAACTACTAAATGTTGAATCTGATGAGTTAATGTAGCTGAATTATATTGTCATGATCCAGAATGGAGAGAGTATTGTAAAAATACCATTCCCGACTAAAAAGATTAAATTGAAATAAGTAGCTATTAAACAGTAAAAAAGTTCACTGTCTAACCAAGCGCGTAAACCTCAAGCATAAAAACAAGGAAAAACAAAGTTATGGGATTATTTGATCGGCTTAAAAGAGTAGTTAGTGCGAATGTTAACGATTTAATCAATAAAGCAGAAGATCCAGAAAAAATGCTGGAACAAGCCCTGTTGGAAATGCAGGAAGACTTGGTACAGTTACGTCAAGGTATTGCACAAGCGATCGCTGCCCAAAAACGCACAGATAAACAATACAATGAGGCTGTAAATGAAGTTAATAAGTGGCAACGTAACGCTCAACTAGCTTTGCAAAAAGGTGATGAAAACCTAGCTCGTCAAGCATTAGAGCGCAAGAAAACTTTTAATGATACTGCTACAGCATTAAAAGCTAGTTTGGATCAGCAGACTGTACAGGTGGAAACTCTGAAAAAGAATTTAATCCAGCTAGAGAGCAAAATTTCTGAAGCTAAAACCAAGAAAGAAATGCTCAAAGCGCGAATTACTGCTGCTAAAGCTCAGGAACAACTGGGTTCAATGGTTAGTGGGATGAGTACCAGCAGTGCTATGGCTGCTTTTGAGCGCATGGAAGAAAAGGTATTGATGCAAGAAGCTCGCGCTCAGTCTACAGCAGAATTAGTAGGTGGAACTTTAGAAAGCCAATTTGCCCAGTTGGAAGGTAGTAGCGATGTTGATGATGAATTGGCAGCCTTGAAAGCAAGTATGCTATCACCAGCACCACCTCAAGCGCAACTACCCCCACAACAACAAACCAGCAATACACAACAACCAACTACCACATCTGGACCTCGTGAACCAGTTGATGCTGAGTTGGAAGCTTTAAAGAGACAATTAGATCAGTTGTAAGTTTTGCAGAAAAAACATTTGACCTCAAGGTTGTGGGATTTTGTTTCGTTGGGGACTGGGGACTGGGGATACAATGAAAGGATTTTGGATTTTGGATTGTTTCTGCCAACTCCAATCTAAAATCTAAAATCTAAAATTATTCTGACTCCTGACTCCTGACTCCTTGATCTCCTTTTACGATACAGTAATGTGTGTGTCAACTTTTAACGATGCCACCTAATGGAGACTTTAATGAGTAAGGGTGTAATAACTATCACTGATGCTGAGTTTGAAACTGAGGTTTTAAAAGCCGAACAGCCTGTATTAGTTTACTTTTGGGCTTCCTGGTGTGGTCCTTGTCAATTGATGTCGCCAATGATTAGTTTAGCTGCTAATAAATACAGCGATCGCCTAAAAATTGTCAAGATGGAAATTGACCCTAACCCCCTAACTGTAAAACAGTATCAGGTGGAAGGTGTCCCTGCACTCAGGTTAATTAAAGAAAACCAACTGCTAGAATCGACTGAGGGAGTTATCAGCAAAGATCAATTACTCAGTCTTTTAGATCATCATTTAAATAGTAATTAGTCAATGGTCAGGTACTGGGGACTGGGGGCAGCAGGGGAGGCAGGAGTTTTTTATTTTGGATTTTGGATTTTGGATTTTGGATTATTTTTGTCAACCACAATCTAAAATCTAAAATCTAAAATTTTCCGCCCAATGCCCAATGACTAATTACTAATGACCCATGACTAATGACTAAAATGCAATTTGCAAATCGTTTACAACCCTTACAAGCTAATGTATTTGCGGATATGGACAGGGCTAAATCGCTGGCTGTGTCTGCTGGAAAGGAATTAATTGATTTGTCTCTGGGGTCTTCTGATTTACCAGTAGATAATCATATTATCGATGCGATCGCCAAATCTCTTGATGACCCTAGCACTCACGGTTATTTGCTGTTTCGCGGTACTCAAGAATTTCGCCAGGCTGCGGCGCAATGGTATGAGCAAAAATTCAGTATTAAAGTTGACCCAGAAACAGAAGTTTTACCTTTGATTGGTTCTCAGGAAGGAACTGCACATTTACCTTTAGCAATTCTCAATCCTGGTGATTTTGCGTTATTGTTAGATCCTGGTTATCCTTCCCATGCCGGAGGAGTTTATTTAGCAAGTGGGCAAATTTACCCAATGCCATTAAAAGCAGAAAACAATTTCTTACCAGTGTTGACGGATATTCCCGCTTCGGTTTTGGCTCAGTCACGGATGATGGTGTTAAGCTATCCCCATAATCCTACCAATGCGATCGCTCCTTTATCTTTCTTTCAAGAAGCTGTAGCTTTCTGTCAAAAGCATAACATTGTTTTAGTCCATGATTTCCCTTACGTAGATTTAGTATTTACCCAGGACGAAACTTTCAATCCAAAATCCAAAATCCAAAATCTAAAATCCTCAGTTCCTTCAATTTTACAAGCTGACCCTGAAAAAAGCGTTTCCATTGAATTTTTCACCCTGTCTAAATCTTATAATATGGGTGGTTTCCGCATCGGGTATGCTATTGGTAATGCCCGATTAATTCAAGCTTTAAGACAAGTCAAAGCTACCGTTGATTTTAATCAATATTTGGGAATTTTGAATGGGGCGATCGCTGCACTTACAGGCAATCAAGACGGTGTAAAAAAATCAGTTGCTATTTTCCGCCAGCGTCGGGATGCTTTCATCAATGCCTTACACAGCATAGGTTGGAACGTTCCCACACCAGAAGCAACTATGTATATTTGGGCAAAATTACCAGAACCCTGGAGTAATAATTCTATCAAGTTTTGTACAGAGCTAGTTAAAGAAACTGGTGTAGCTGCTTCCCCCGGTGCGGGTTTTGGTCCAGCAGGGGAAGGATATGTGCGTTTTGCGTTGGTGCAAGAACCAGCGATATTAGAAACGGCAGTAAGTAGAATTGCTGAATTTATTAATTCTAGCGTTTAATAAACCATAATCTTGGCAAAATAGTCAGTTTTAACCGACTTTAACTATAAGACAGGGAATTTATTCCCTGGTTTTCTGGTTTTCTGGTTTTCTTTGTGTGCTTTGCGTCCTTTGCGGTTCATTATATAATTAATTCATCGCATCTTCATCAAAAATTAGATGACATTAAAAATATTTCTTACAATAAAGAAAGGTATTTATTTGTAAAATTACCTAATATTAGCCGTGACAGTATCATCCCCAACTCTACCCTTAGTTAAAAACCCAGAGAAACTAGAAACCCGTTTAGCAGAAATTCCCCCAGTACCAGGGGTTTATTTCATGCGGGATGAAAGCGATCGCATTATTTATATAGGTAAATCTCGAAAATTGCGATCGCGTGTTCGTTCCTATTTCCGTGACTACACTAATAAAACCCAACGCATCAACACGATGGTTAAATTAGTGACAGAAATTGAATTTATCGTCACGGATACCGAAGCAGAAGCTTTAGCATTAGAAGCAAATTTAATCAAACAACATCAACCATATTTTAATGTCTTACTAAAAGACGATAAAAAATATCCTTATCTCTGCATTACCTGGTCCGAGGAATATCCGCGCATTTTTATTACTCGCAAACGTCAACTGGGAAAACCCAAAGATAAAAAAGATAAATACTATGGACCTTACACAGACTCAGGTTTATTACGGGAAATTCTGCACTTATGTAAACGCATATTTCCCCAAAAACAAAGACCCCAACCTTTATTTAAAGATCGTCCTTGTTTAAATTATGATATTGGTCGTTGTCCTGGAGTTTGTCAAAAGTTAATTTCTGTAGAAGAATACCGGACAATTATCCAAAAAATAGCAATGGTATTTCAAGGAAGAACTCAGGAATTAATAGATATTTTAACAACACAAATGGAAGCAGCAGCGGAAGAATTGAATTTTGAAACCGCAGCCAAAATCAGAGATCAAATTATTGGTTTAAAATCCTTAACTGCACAGCAAAAAGTATCCTTACCTGATGATACAGTATCAAGAGATGCCATTGCTTTAGCCGCAGATAATCAACACGCATACATTCAATTATTTCAAATTCGTGCAGGTCAATTAGTCGGAAGATTAGCGTTTATTGCTAACTCCCAAGCTGAACCAGGAGCAATTTTACAAAGAGTATTAGAAGAACATTATCAAACAGCAGATAGTGTAGAAATTCCTAGTGAAATTTTAGTACAACATGAATTACCCGATGGGGAAATTTTAGCAGAAATTTTAACACAAAGAAAAGGCAGAAAAGTAAATATTATTGCACCTTTGCGACAAACAAAAGCAGAATTAATAGAAATGGTAGAAAAAAACGCCCAATTTGAATTACAAAGAATGCAAAAATTGGGTGATAGTAATCAAAAATCATTAGAAGATTTAGCAGCAATTCTTGATTTACCAGACTTACCTCACCGCATTGAAGGTTATGATATTTCTCACATTCAAGGAAGTAATGCAGTAGCTTCTCAAGTGGTATTTATTGATGGTTTACCAGCAAAACAATATTACCGTCATTATAAAATTAAAAATCCCAATGTGAGTATTGGACATTCTGATGATTTTGCCAGTTTAGCAGAAGTGATTCACAGAAGATTTAGGAAATATATTGAAGATCCAAAATTAGCAAGATTAGGAAATTCTGACTGGCCAGATTTAATTATGATTGATGGTGGTAAAGGTCAATTATCTGCGGTAGTATCTATTTTAGAAGAAATAAATTTATTAGCAGACTTGCGGGTTGTGAGTTTAGCAAAAAAACGGGAAGAAATCTTTTTACCCGGTGAGTCTTTACCTTTAGAAACAGATGCAGAACAACCAGGAGTACAGTTATTGCGAAGGTTGCGAGATGAAGCACATCGGTTTGCTGTGAGTTTTCATCGACAACAAAGAAGTGATAAATTGAAAAGGTCGCGCTTAGATGAAATTCCCGGTTTAGGACACCATCGACAAAAGTTACTACTAGCTCATTTTCGCTCCGTTGATTATATCCGTCAAGCTACACCACAGCAATTAACAGAAGTTGCAGGAATAGGACCGAGATTAGCACAAGAAATTTATACCTATTTTCATCCAAATTGAGGAATATCCCACTTTCACCACCAAAATACCAAAACACCAAAAAATCTTAAACCCCTCCCGTTACTCATCCACAAAATGCTAAAATTCTATAAATGCTAGGGGTGCTTGTGAAAGCCAAGCTGAGATCAAACCCTTAACACCTGAGACTGGATAATACCAGCGTAGGGAAGCTGTATATTGAGGATTATTATATGCGAACTGAATGGATAGCCAAGCGACGTGGGCAGGGTAATGTTACACAAATGCACTACGCTCGCCAAGGTGTAATTACTGAGGAAATGTACCACGTCGCTAAGGTGGAAAACCTACCACCTGAACTTATCCGCGAAGAAGTAGCACGGGGAAGAATGGTTATCCCGGCGAATATTAATCACACTAACCTAGAACCGATGGCTATAGGTATCGCTTCTAGATGTAAAGTCAATGCTAATATTGGTGCATCTCCTAATTCTTCCGATGTTCAAGAAGAATTGGAAAAGCTCAAATTATCTATTAAATACGGTGCTGATACCGTGATGGACCTTTCCACAGGTGGCGGTAATTTAGATGAAATTCGTACCGCTATTATCAAGGCTTCACCCGTTCCTATCGGTACTGTCCCAGTTTACCAAGCTTTAGAGAGTGTTCACGGCAGAATGGAAAACTTCACCGCTGACGACTTTCTTCACATCATTGAAAAACACGCTCAACAAGGGGTAGACTATCAAACTATTCACGCGGGTTTGTTAATAGAACATTTACCTTTAGTGAAAACCCGTCTCACAGGTATTGTTTCCCGTGGTGGCGGTATTTTGGCTAAGTGGATGTTGCTGCACCGCAAACAAAACCCCCTGTACACCCATTTCAACGACATCATTGAGATTTTTAAGAAATATGATGTTACTTTCAGTTTAGGCGACTCCCTGCGTCCTGGATGTACCCATGATGCGACAGATGCAGCGCAGTTAGCGGAACTGAAAACTTTAGGTCAACTCACCCGCAGAGCATGGGAACATGATGTCCAGGTAATGGTAGAAGGTCCTGGTCACGTTCCTATGGATCAAATTGAGTTTAATGTCCGCAAGCAAATGGAGGAATGTTCAGAAGCTCCTTTCTATGTTCTTGGTCCTTTGGTGACTGACATTGCTCCTGGTTATGATCACATTACCTCTGCTATTGGTGCTGCTATGGCGGGTTGGTATGGTACGGCGATGCTGTGTTATGTGACACCTAAAGAACATTTAGGTTTACCTAACGCGGAAGACGTGCGGAATGGGTTAATTGCTTATAAAATAGCTGCTCATGCTGCTGATATTGCTAGACATCGCCCTGGTGCGAGAGATCGGGATGATGAACTGTCTAGAGCGCGGTATAATTTTGATTGGAATCGTCAATTTGAGTTAGCTTTAGATCCTGATCGAGCTAGGGAATATCATGATGAAACTTTGCCTGATGATGTTTATAAAAAGGCTGAGTTTTGTTCTATGTGTGGTCCTAAGTTCTGCCCCATGCAGACTAAGATTGAAGCTGAGGCTTTAACTGAGTTAGAGGAATTTTTGGCGAAAGAACCTGTAGCGCAACAATGCTAAAATAGTTCTTGTTAAATATCGTTACTGGGTTCAACCTGGTAACGATATTATAGTGATTTTCGTGAACCAGATTTTTATATCTCACGCAAAGACGCAATCTCCGTAAGGAGATCCCGCAGGGTAGACGCAAAGGAAGAAAAAAGCGAAAAAGAAGATTTAAGAAATACATGAAAAATGCTCTATTTTTGTAACTGTGTATAAATCGAAATCTGTCACATCATTCACAACCTAAAAATCTATGAGTGAACAAATTAAATGGACTGCGGAAGCGGAAGCTAAGATTAAAGAAATTCCTTTTTTTGTGCGTCCTTTTGCACGGAAGAAGATTGAAAATTATGCTCAGGAGAATGGGATAGTTGTTATTGATATTCAGGTTTATGAACAGGCTAAACAGTTGTTTAATAAGAATTTTAATAAGTAGTTACATTACCGTCAACTGTATATCGTTCAGCAATGGTAAACATCGGATTTTAGAGATTTTTCAACCTGGAGCGATTGCCATTTTTACAAGATGCAGAAATTCTCTGGCAGACACAACACAATTTTAAATGTCTAATTTTAAATTTCCAATGTATGTCTGAGTGCTGCATCTACTAAAGACATTTCTGAGTAAAAACCAATCACTTTATCAATTTCTGTATCTAAAACAGTTGCTAGATTATCTGTCATAATCACAGAATCGCTAACTAATCCTGTTTGTTTTCCTGGTGGTGTTGCTATATTCACAAAAACTCTGCTAGGGTGTCCAGCACGGGAAACATTGCTAGTAATCATAGCTATAATAGTTTGCGATAAACCAGTACCAATATTATTAGATTGAACCACTAAAGCAGGACGACGTTTAGCAGTTTTTAAGTTTGAGTCTGGGAACAAAACCAGCACTACTTGACCACGATTATAAGGCATCGTAAGCTTCCATTTCTGGTTGTTCCCAATCTTCTGCAAAACATTGTAATCTAGCTCTTAAATTTGCAGCTTGTTCTTCATTAATCCCACGAGATGACAAATCTACAGAAGCATTTGCATCAATAAAAGTTACAATTACTCGCGCTGTTTTGATGCCTGTTGGCATTTCGGTTAGCTCAATTTTTCCGTCTTGATAAATGCCTTCGATTGATTGTAACATTTGTTTGATTGCTTGGGGTTAACTACTATTAAAAGTATAATTTTATAGTAACATTATTATTATACAATATTTTTCATGTTTAGGATTATTTTTGTAAAAATGTGATTTTTAATATCATCAAATGACTCGACAAACTCACGATCAATTTGCTAAAGAATACCTAGAGGAATTATTAACACCTGTAGGAACAATCAAAAAAAGCGAAAAGGTGAAAAGCGAAGTTCAAGAAATTGATGTTTGGTTTGAACCCTTTCCTACACCCACTAAGGAAAATTTACCTTTGGGTTTATTAGGGAAGATAGCAAAAACTCAATGTTTAATTGAGGTTTTTCGTAACCCCCCATCAGAAATAGAAATTCGCAGTTGTTTACGCAAATTATATGCTGTTCATGGCGATATTGTCAGGAAGGCGAAACGAGAAAACAAAAATATTGCTGAATCAGAATTTCCGATATTATGGATTTTAACACCAACTTTCTCACCTCGCATGATTAACGGATTAGGTGGACATGAGATAGGAGAAGATTGGGTTAAAGGTGTTTATTTTCTGCACGATATTTTGAAAGCAGCAATAGTTGTCATTCATCAACTACCAGAAAATGAGGATACCTTATGGTTAAGAGTTTTAGGGAAAGGAGGAACACAAAAAAGAGCAGTAGAGGAGTTAACAACTTTACCAGAAAACAACCCTTTTAGGGAGAATTTGTTAGAGATTTTAGCCGACTGGCGTAAAAATTTAGAATTGAGAGATAATTTAAGTAGAGAAGAGGAGGAAGTGATTATGAACTTATCACCAGCTTATTTACAACAAATAGAAGACTGGAAGCAAGAAGGAAAGCAAGAAGGAAGAGAAGAAGGAAAAGAAGAAGGAAGACAGGAAGGACAACTTTTGTTAATAACTTCTCTGTTGGAAGGGCGGTTTGGTAGTTTAGATGCTGAGTTATCTGGTGCGGTGGAAAAGATTGCTAAATTTCCTATTGCTGAACGCACTCAGTTACTTTTGTCTTTGGGTAGTTTATCCCGTGAGGAGTTGTTAGAAAGATTGCAGAATCGGGAAGAATAGGATATAGTTGTTAAGGGTTTTTTGATATAACGCTAAACATCGTTACCAAATTTAAACCAGTAACGATGTTTTTTGAATCAAAATGAATGTGGAAGCTTTATAAAATTGGATAATAAAATCATGAAAATTTATCAATTGATATTCCAAGGATGTGCGCTGGTTTTGCTGACTGCTTTACCTTCTTTTGCAGAAACAAAGAATAAAGTTATTTTAGTTCCGGGTGAGAATCTTTTCCCTCTTAAATGTGAGACTATTCAGGGTAGTATTGATGCAAATGATAAGGTTGCTCCGCGTGGCAGTCTGAATGATAATTTTGAATCAAGATATGATTCATACAGCGTCAAGATACAGCCACGAAATATTATGTTCATTGAGCTTACTACTCCCAACTCGGACTATTCTAATTTTAATCCAAAGCTTACCACACAAATGGTTGATAAGAAGACAGGTACTAAGCTATTAGATACTGCTAGTAAAGGAGGTATACTACCAGGTCAGAAAGAGAAGCAACCGCCGCGTTTTGCATGGTATTTTAAAGATGAATCAATCACAAAAATTACCAATTGGAATATATATATTTCTGCTCCTAATTCTGGTAATTATAATTTAAAAATTGCATTTGCTAGACCAAGCAGTAATCTTTCTGAATCAGAGATAGACGAAGCTATTAGCGATTCCTCAATAGATGGTGCTGCAAGATTGTTAAGCACCTTGATAGTTAAATTATCCGCAGGAGCTAGTCTTACACTAAATGATGATGAAAAAATACATCCCGTTGATATGAACGCCTTATGTAAAAATTAATATTTATCCCATTTTTCCTTTGCGTCTTTGCTCCTTTGCGTCTTTGCGCGAAACACAATTCATACTTTAATGATGCAATACCATATTGATGATGAGAATGCGCGGTGGGTAAGGGTTTAGCAATGCTAAACCCCTACAATAAATCTGGCTCATTATTTTGTAGAATTGGTATGAAAGATGTTGGTAAGGGGCGGTGATTCTGAGATAAAATAGAATCAGCCAAGTATTTTGTCTTCCTATCAAAACGAGGTACAGATGACAGATTTAGAACTACATCGCAAGATTGAAAAACAGATATCCCAACTACCACCAGAACAGCTTTCCTTAGTTAGTGATTTCCTCGACTCTATCCAGGAAAAAAGCACCTTAAATCAACGCCCATTACGTCGTATTTCCCCTATCAAGCGAGGTAAAAAAGCAGGTGATTTACTACATTATGCTGGAACTTGGCAAGGTGATGATCTGGAAGATTGTCTTCGCTTGTAGGATGGTTTTAGGAAATGCGATCGCCAATCACACGAAACATATAGTCAAGCACCCTTAATTTTGGGACAAACTAATTTTTTTCTGGAATTTGATGTTTGTTTTTATCGTTCAAAACTTGAATTTGAGATCAAACCTAAATCGTAGTAAAATAACCTCTATGTCTCTACAAGAACTGAAAGAAAAAGCCTGTAAATTATCGGAGAGCGATCGCCTAGAACTTGTCCGCGCAATCATCGAATCCTTGCAAAATCAACCTAGCCAACAGTCAGAAAAAACTCGCATTATCAAACAAATGAAAGGTTTATTAAAAACCAATCAACCAGCACCAACTGATGAACAAGTTAAGGCAATGTTAGCAGAACATAGAGAGGAGAAGTATCTGTAGTGAAAATTCTTATTGACATAGTTGGTAATTTTTTTTGTAACGAACCGCAAAGTACGCAAAGAGCGCAAAGGAAGAGGTTTTAAGGGAGGGTGAGGTTAGGAGGAAAGGATGATGCGTTTTATGCCTTCTTTGAGGAGGGAAACGTTAAAGTTGATGAGGAGTGCAAGCGGGTATTTAGTCATTTTTAAATATGAGAGAACTTGTGCTTCGTGGATAGGAGTTAAACTTTGCACAGATTTTAATTCTACTATTAAGGATTCTCCAACTAAAAAATCTAATTTACCCTCACCTACAGGACGACTTTTATAGTATAGTTTTACTGGATGTTCAAAGGTATGAGGTATTTCACGAAGCAGAAATTCTTCTCTTAAAGCCCTATGATATACCTCCTCCAAAAATCCAGCACCTAATACTTGATGTACCTCAATAGCAGCACCAATAACTCTATAAGCTAACTTTTCTACCTCTTCATTTGGCTGTCTCAGCATAACTTTCTTTCCTTACATTGACTAAATTACATAATATTCTAACTTTGCGAACTTTGCGAACTTTGCGGTTAAAAAAAACAAAAAACATCAAAACCAACAGACCATAAACCGCATCATCTCAAACATCCAAAACTAACCCATCTTCCAACTTTGCGAACTTTGCGAACTTTGCGGTTCGTAACAAATCACCATCTATCCTACCTTGTGGCAAAATTGATCAGAGTCCTCAAAAACTGAAAATTCCCAGCATGACCGCAACTATACCAAATCTCCCCAGTGTTTACGAATCATTCTCCACAGAAGCGAAATGGCAAAAATTCTGGGAAGAAAACCAAGTCTACAAAGCAGATCCCGATCATCCCGGTGAACCCTACTGTATTGTGATTCCGCCCCCAAACGTCACCGGCAGTTTACACATGGGTCACGCCTTTGAAAGTGCGTTAATTGATGCCATCATTCGTTATCAAAGAATGAAAGGTAAAAACGCCCTTTGGCTACCCGGTACTGATCACGCAAGTATCGCAGTCCAAACAATTCTGGAAAAACAACTCAAAGCAGAAGGTAAAACTCGCTACGACCTGGGTAGGGAAAAATTCTTAGAACGTGCTTGGCAATGGAAAAACGAATCAGGCGGTACAATTGTCAATCAATTACGCCGTTTGGGTGTTTCCGTAGACTGGTCGCGGGAACGCTTCACCTTAGATGAAGGTTTATCAAAAGCTGTTTTAGAAGCATTTATTCGTCTTTATGAAGAAGGTCTAATTTACCGGAGTAATTATTTAGTTAACTGGTGTCCTGCGTCACAATCTGCGGTGTCTGATTTGGAAGTCGAACCCAAGGAAGTAAATGGTAATCTTTGGCACTTCCGTTATCCCCTCACTGATGGTTCTGGATTTGTGGAAGTTGCTACCACAAGACCTGAAACCATGTTAGGTGATACAGCAGTAGCGGTAAACCCAGAAGATGAACGGTATAAAGATTTAATTGGAAAAACCCTCACCTTACCGATTATGAATCGGGAAATACCGATTATTGGTGATGAGTTAGTTGATCCTGCTTTCGGTACTGGATGCGTAAAAGTGACACCTGCCCATGATCCGAATGACTTTGAAATGGGTAAGCGTCATGATTTGCCGTTTATCAATATTATGAACAAAGACGGCACGCTTAACGAAAATGCAGGTGAATTTCAAGGACAAGACCGTTTTGTAGCTAGAAAAAATGTAGTTGCTCGTTTAGAAGCCGATGGCGTACTGGTTAAAATAGAAGAATATAAACATACCGTACCCTATAGCGATCGCGGAAAAGTCCCCGTTGAACCCCTATTAAGTACCCAGTGGTTTGTCAAAATTCGCCCCATCGCTGACAAAACCCTCGATTTCCTCGATAACCAAAACTCCCCCGAATTTGTCCCCGAACGCTGGAGAAAAGTCTATAGAGACTGGTTAGTAAATCTGCGTGACTGGTGTATTTCCCGTCAACTATGGTGGGGTCATCAAATACCCGCTTGGTATGCAGTCAGCGAAACCAACGGAGAAATTACCGATAACACACCCTTCTTTGTTGCTAAAACAGAAGCCGAAGCATTAGAAAAAGCTAAAGCCCAATTCGGCGAAGAAGTCAAACTAGAACAAGATCCCGACGTATTAGATACTTGGTTTTCCTCCGGTTTATGGCCTTTCTCAACTTTAGGATGGCCAGAACAAACCAAAGACTTAGAAACCTACTATCCCAACGCTACGCTAGTTACAGGATTTGATATTATCTTTTTCTGGGTAGCGAGAATGACCTTAATGGCAGGACATTTTACCGGAAAAATGCCCTTTAAAACCGTTTATATTCACGGTTTAGTGAGGGATGAAAATAATAAGAAAATGTCCAAATCAGCAAACAATGGAATTGACCCATTATTGTTGATTGATAAATATGGAACTGATGCCCTGCGTTATACTTTAGTGAAAGAAGTAGTCGGTGCAGGTCAAGATATTCGTTTAGAATATGACCGTAAAAAAGATGAATCTATTTCTGTAGAAGCATCCCGAAATTTTGCTAATAAAATCTGGAATGCCGCCCGATTTGTAATGATGAATTTGGACGGACAAACACCAGCCCAATTAGGCAAACCAGAACCCACAGAACTCAGTGATAAATGGATTATTTCCCGTTATCATCAAGTAGTTAAACAGACAAATAACTACATTGATAATTACGGTTTAGGGGAAGCAGCAAAAGGACTTTATGAGTTTATTTGGGGGGATTTTTGTGACTGGTATATTGAATTAGTAAAATCCAGATTACAAAAAGACGCAGATCCCGCATCTCGCAAAGTTGCCCAACAAATATTAGCGGAAATCTTGGAAGGAATCTTAAAATTATTACATCCTTTCATGCCCCATATTACCGAAGAAATTTGGCAAACTCTCACCCAACAACCAGCCGAAAATCCCCAAGTTTTAGCTTTACAAAGCTATCCAGAAGCGGATACAAATCTAATTGATGCTGACTTAGAAACACAATTTGATTTGTTAATTGGTGCTATCCGCACAATTCGTAATTTACGGGCGGAAGCTGATGTTAAACCAGGGGCAAAAATTACCGCTAATTTGCAAAGTGAAAGCGAAAAAGAAAGGTCAATTCTCATTACTGGTGAAGCTTATATCAAAGATTTAGCCAAGGTAGAAACCTTAACTATTAACGCTCCCACTTCCATAGAAATCACTCCAGACAATACTGGAGAAACACCAACAGAATTACCAAAAAATAACGAAATTTTCAGCAGTTCCTATTGGCGGACTTTGAAAAATATTGGTTTAATTCTGGCAGTCTTAGTTACTCTCAGAGTTGCTATTTTTGTGGGAAATACATCTTTACGGATACCGCTTTTTGGTAGTTTCTTTGAAACAGTGGGTTTATTTTATTCTGGTTGGTTTGTAGTCCGTTACTTACTTAATGGTAAAGCCAGAAAAGAACTAATTGCCAAATATTTCCCAGCGAAGGAAACACCAACAGAAACAGAAATAGAATCTGCTATCATAGAAGCAAAAGAACCTGAACAGAAAAAAGAAAATTCTATTTCAGGAGTTGTGGGTACTGTGCAAATTGTTATTCCTCTCACTGGAGTTGTTGACGTTGAAGTATTGCGAGCAAAATTAGATAAAAGCTTGAATAAAGTGGAAGCGGAAGTTAAAGCTTTAACTGGAAGATTGAGTAATTCCAACTTTGTAGATAAAGCCCCCGCAGATGTGGTACAAACTACCAGAGATGCTTTAGCAGAAGCACAAAAACAAGCGGAAATTTTGCGCGATAGGCTTAGTTCTTTATAATAGGTGACAGGTGACAGGTGACAGGTGACAGTAATTATTTTTTCCTGTTCCCTGTTCCTCAATTTTGAATTACTAATAGGTAATGGGTAATGGGTAACGGGTAATGGGTAATTAATTATATGATTCCCAATCACCAATCACCAATCACCAATCACCAATCACCAATCACCCAATTGCTTCATCTGCTAATAATTGTCGAATTAACCTAGCGACAGCTTTTTGGGTAAAACGATTAGCAATTTGTTGTCCTAAATAATGTACTCTTGGATTAACCAAAACCTGCGCTACTTGGGGAGCAAGTTTAGCAGGATCAAAACCTCTCGTTTCTCGGAGAATCCCTAAAATTCGTTTAATATGTTCTAAAGTTTGTTGTTGTTCAACTGTCGCACCAGGTATTTCATTAACTGCTGTTAAACCTACCCTTTCTCGAAGTAAAAAAGTAAAATTATGTAAAACGTTTTTACTTAATGCGTCTATTCCATTGACAAACTCATCTACTAACCTATCACGAATAAATGCACCGCGTTCAGAAGAGAGAAATTCTACACTCTGATTCATGACTAAGTTAAAGTCATAATCTTGATTGTTACGGGCATTTTTTAACAAGTTTTCCAAACGATTCCACCGGAATTTACCATCTTTAAATAGTAAATCTTTCAATGAAGTTCTTAATTCATCAGATGGATCTGTTAACAATCTTTTAGAAACATAAGGATAAGCTTCACTGAGAACTTTGAAATTCGGATCTATATAAATTGCAATCCCTTCCAATGTCACCAAAGAACGAATAATTAAAGCGTAATAGGGAGGTACACGGAAAGGATACTCATACATTAATGCTGATAAATCATCAGTAATGCTTTTAATGTTTAGTTCTGCGACACTCGCACCTTGGGCATTAGCAAAAACTTTAGCAAAAGCTGGAACAATCGGTGTTAAATCTGTTTCTGGGGAAAGAAATTCTAATTTTACGTAATCTTGTGCTAATAAATCAAAATCACGGTTAACAACGTGAACAATAGCTTCAATTAAACCATAACGTTGGGGCGGTTTAATTTCGCTCATCATGCCAAAGTCGAGATAAGCTAATTTACCATCAAAGGTAGCTAACAAATTACCAGGATGGGGATCAGCATGGAAAAATCCATGTTCTAATAATTGACGCAGGGAACACTGCACACCTACTTCAATTAAATAACGTGCATCTATTCCTAGTTCTTTAATTTCCTTCGTTTGAGTTAATTTAATACCATTAATCCATTCCATCGTCAAAACGCGACGGTTGGTGTATTCCCAGTAAATTTTTGGTACATAAATATCTGGGATATGTCCATATAATTCAAAAAAGCGTTCAGCATTTTCACCTTCATGGATATAGTCCATTTCTTCAAAAATGCGATCGCCCAATTCATCTAAAATCCCAACTAAATCACTTCTAACCCGTCTTACATTTTTTTGCACCCATCCAGCTAACTTGCGTAAAATATACAAATCAATGGTAATTCTTTCTCGCAAATCTGGCCGCTGGACTTTAATTGCTACCTCTTCCCCAGTTTTGAGTTTACCTTTATAAACTTGTCCCAAAGACGCAGCAGCAATTGGTTCTGCTGAAAGTTCCGAGTAAATCTCCTCTGGAATATTTCCTAATTCTTCCTCAATAAACTGGTAAGCTATTTCATTAGGAAACGGTGGTAATTGATCTTGTAATTTAGTTAATTCTTCCAAATATATAGGAGGAACTAAATCCGGTCTTGTAGACAAAGCCTGTCCAATTTTAATATAAGCAGGACCTAATTTTGTTAATAATTCTCGCAGTTGAACTGCCCGACGACGATCATTTTTAACCACAATTCCCCGTCGCTTATCCCACCAAATCCCGAAAAGATATGACAACGTAGGTCGTAAAACTGTTAAAATTCGCCGCAGAACCTGTAAAGGTTGGTTTTGGTAATGTGCTTGAATCTCTTCAGGATCATAACGCAGTGTCTCAGGTTCAGTTTCAGATAATACTGTCTGCTTATGCTTTGCTGAGAATTTTGGTGAATTAATCACCAAGACTTCTGTACTATTTTCTGGTATTACTTCAATTAAGGACAATTCGCTTCCGCGACTGTCCTCCACGGTAGAACGAGAACTAGGGGGAAGACTCTTAACCATCATCAAAAAGCCACCAGTGAGATAAACGCTGTTAAATATTGTAACAATATGTTGCGAATGCCGCTAGATAAGTCAACAAACAAGGAAAGTTGTAATCATATCCTGTCAAGGTTTTATCCCAGCTTGATTTTCATCAAGATAGCCATCATCACCAGGGAAATTCCTACTCAATTGTTCGGTTCTACTACTATCACTAATGCAGAAAAGACTATAACCTCATAAGTATATAGTGCAGTATCTACTTTAGCTGCTGTGAGCTTGTCCTAAGTTGACCATTTTATAGACAAAAATATACTTATGTTTACAAAAATGGACATAAGTTAGCTCAGAAAAATGCCAACTTGATATATAATCCTCAGATATCAAGTATTGAATCAGACTATTACCGACGCGAAAACCAAGCATTGATAGTGATAGTCTGTTTCCAAATCTTAACCTGAGAAAGTCGCGTTGGGCTACAGCGTGCAAGTCTACTGAGGGATAACCGCTCCCATGCTCCCGTTGAAGTAGAAAGTAAAGTCTAGTTTTGTCTAGGTTTTATATAGCAGATGCTCATTAGATACTCGTTAATCGAGAGGTGAAAACCTGTGTACGAATGGATTTTGCCAAGTTTGAGAGAAGTTTTAGCCGAAAGCCGATCAAATACGGCTGAGTTTTCATCTGCTAAAGCAGAGCAACAATGGCGCATCAGTTTAGCAGCTACAGAACATCTTCTCCTCAATACCTTGGCAACCACGACATCTGACATCACTCAAGGTTTAACCCAAGGTTTAACTCAAGGTTTAGTTTTAACAGCACCAGCACCCTTATTTAGTCAACCAGAATTAACCAAAAGTTTAAAAACGGTTACTTTTACTGCTCAACCTTTTAACCCTTTGGCTTTGATGCCGTTTCACGTTTCCGGTGCGATCGCCCAAAGTCGAGAAAATGAGGCCATGTCTCCTTGGGAAGATCCGCAGCGAATTACAGACTATGCTTACAAATATAATCATATCTGTCCAGAAGAATCAATTTTACCTTTATTACCTGCCGATCCTCTAGGAACAGAGCAGTTTTGCTTGGTGTTCACAGAAAATTTTAGATTGGTTTTGGTGTTATCAGCAAACAGCAGCGGGAACAAAGAATTTTTATTTTCTTTCGCACCAGAAGTAGTACAGCAAGCTTGGCAAGTTTTAGGCGCGAGGGTGGTTTTGACTAATCCCGAATTATTTGCCGAGTTGGATGCTTTAGTCCAAAAATATCCTGCAACTGCACCAAACTATCAAACTATAATTCAATTTAGCCAGTTTTTGCTTCAGGAATTAGCAGAACCAGAAACGGATAAACCAACACATACTATTCCCATCTCTCCACCTACCCAAAATCATGTTTCCCCATCAGCAAAACCATCTTCCCGTTCTGATGTGGAATTACTACAGGCTTTTGCTCATGAAGTTCGCACCCCACTGGCAACTATTCGTACTATGACTCGGTTGCTACTCAAGCGGCAAGATTTACCAACTACTGTAATTAATCGTTTGCAAGTTATTGATCACGAATGTACTGAGCAAATTGATCGGATGGAGTTGTTATTTAAAGCCGCAGAATTAGAAACTTGTACAACAGCCAAATCTGGCAATACCCAATTAACGCCAATGTCTTTGGATCAAGTTTTACAGCAAAGTATCCCCCGTTGGCAACAAGCAGCAACTCGACGGAATTTAACTTTAGATGTGGCTTTACCTCAGCAATTACCAACTGTGGTTAGCAATCCCGCTATGCTAGATCGGGTACTCACAGGTTTAATGGAAAATTTCACCCGCAGTTTACCCCCCGGTAGTTCTATTCAAGTTCAAGTTATTCCCGCTGGTGATCAACTCAAATTACAATTATCACCTCAATTAGATTGTCAAGATACAACCAAAACAATAACACTACCAATTCGTAAATCTTTAGGTCAATTATTAGTATTCCAACCGGAAACAGGAACTATTAGTTTAAATATTGCTGCAACTAAACATCTATTTCAAGCTATTGGTGGTAAGTTGATTGTACGTCAAAATCCCAAATATGGGGAAGTTTTAACCATTTTCCTGCCTTTAGAAGTTAGTTGTAAACAAAAAGTGAAAATGTAAGCAGTCAGGAGTCAGCAGTTATTTATTTTGGATTTTGGATTTTGGATTTTGGATTTTGGATTGTTTTTGTTATCCCCAATCTAAAATCTAAAATCTAAAATCTAAAATTTTTATCCCAGTCACCAGTCACCAATCACCAATTACCCAATATCATCAATTTCTATCAATTTTTGCCGAGATGTTAAACCAGATTTAATTCTGATATGAGACTTGGGTAAATTAAATTTTTCTGCTAATAAGTTAATTAACTCTTCGTTAGCTTTACCATTAATTGGTGGTGATTTTAAATTTACAATTAAACTACCATCTTCCTGTTCTGTAATTTTCTGTTGTTTAGAATTTGGTTTAACTTTTACTTTTTTTTGCATATAACAGGTGACAGGCGACAGAAGAAGCAGGGGAGGTAGGGGAAACAGGAGAAAAATACTAACTTTTGCCTTTTGTTCCCTGTTCCCTGTTCCCTATTCCCCGTTTTACGAATTACAAATTATTCTTGATCCCTGCATCGCTAAAAGCGCAGTTCCATAAGCAGCTTCGGTGTTATTAGATGCAACTACAGGTACTTCTAAATATCTTGATCTAATATCCGTCCAAGTAGAATTAGCCGCCCCACCACCAGCCGTATAAACATAGTTTAATTTATCTGCTCCCAGTTGTTGCAATAATTCATATCCTTGTGCTTCTATTCGCGCCATACTTGATAACAAACCATGTAAAAATTCTTTGGGATCATCTGGTTTGGGTTCTAGTCTTGGGGGTAGATGGGGATTATTAATGGGAAAGCGATCGCCTTCTTTTAATAAGGGATAATAATCTAATTCACTGGCTTTTGATACATCAATTTCTTGACTCAAGCTAACTAACTCATCATCAGTGAAAAAATATTTTAATACAGCGCCCCCAGTATTAGAAGCTCCTCCTGTTAACCATAAATCACCTAAACGGTGGCTGTAAATTCCATATCTTGCATCTTCTACACGGGTACGACTCAAAAGTTTCAGTACCAAGGTTGAACCTAAGGAAGTTACTGCTTCTCCTGGTAATTTTGCCCCACTAGCTAAAAAAGCCGCAATGCTATCTGTTGTTCCTGCACACACCAAGCAATCACGCCTAAAACCAAATTGAACCGCAATTTCAGGACTTATTTCACTAATGGGAGTACCAGGTGCTAAAACTTGGGGTAAAAATACAGGAATTTGCAGGTTTTCTAGCCATTCTGGATATTGCAACTTTTCCACGTCATAACCCAATTTTAAAGCGTTGTGATAATCGCTAATACCTAATTTTCCATGCAAGAGAAATGCCAACCAATCAGCTTGATGTAATAAGTATCTAGCTTGGTTAACGCTAGGTAATTGTTGCATCCACAACAGTTTTGCCAGGCTAGAAGTAGCACTCAGTACCGTGTGGTTAGGTGGAGCAATACTACTCAAATCCTTGAGCATCATTGATCCCCGTGGATCGTTGTACAATAAGGGAGCATCTACAGGCTGGCCAGCAGCATCAGTCAGCAAGATTGTAGAGGAAGTACCGTTAATAGCGATCGCCCCAATTTCCCGCCGCCATTCCTGGGAAATTCCCTCTATAAGACCCCATAAAGCGTCTTTCCAGCAATTTACCCAATTTGTCACATTTGCCCAAGGATAACGCATCTGAGAGACAATCCTAGCCTCTTCATCAATCACTATCGCTCGTGCGCCAGATGTACCAAAATCAATACCCAAGTAGAAAGTCATAACGGGGAATAGGGAATAGGGAATAGGGACTGGTGACTGGGGAAGAAGCAGGGGAGCTTTCTAGCAGGGAGCAGGGGGAAGTTATTTGTATTTTTCCCAATCACCAATCACCAATCACCAATCAATCATGTTTTTGTTGCATCTTGTAACAAGATATTCCCCAATTTTGGCAAAACAGGGAAAAGTAGTAAAAGAAATGTTAATCATCTCATTGGACTTTTAGGAGAGTTTCCACCATGACTATCTCAGATACTCAAGTGTACATCGCTCTAGCTGTGGCTTTAATTCCAGGCATTCTCGCTTGGCGTTTGGCGACTGAACTTTACAAGTAACTCCCAGATGTGACACGCACAGAAGACTAAATCAACCTGGCCATACAAGGTAAAATCTTCAGGATCTTGGGACTTTTAGCCAAAAGTATCTTGAAAAAATGTACCTGCGTATGCCAGGTATTTTTTTTATGACCTAATACTTGTAGAAAATTGCCAAAAATGAAGTAATATGGCAGCTAAATTAAGTCGCAATTAGCGCCATTTTACTTTTAATGGTGCTTCCCTTCAATCAGCCTGACTATTTTTATTGTTATGAACGCCTTTCAACCATCCAAACCACCGCTACAACCACCAGTTAAACCCACCCGAACTGCTCCTAGACCAAAAAAACATCTTCACCAACGTTCTTATCAAATCATGGCACTAGAAACTTCTGCCAAGATCACCGTTAACTTGGTTATTATCACAGCAGCGGTATCTGCTCTATCTCAGCTTATCCCCTATCACTGGTTACAGCAAGATAAGTTGCGAGAGATCCGTACAGAAGTCAAGTTGATGCAAGGACGTGTTGATAATTTGAGGACGGAATTTAGCCGCAATTTTGATCCCAGCCAAGCTAATAGTATCAGGCAAGAACAATCATATAGATTTGCTCCCAGTCAACTTCCGGTGGTGCTGATTAATCCAGATACTAAAGGTACTGAACGATCCAATTCCACACCCTGAGACAAATTGAAATGATTTGTAACTTTAACGGTGTATAAACAAGAAATGAATTTCTATTAATAACAGAAGCTAATAGTCAATAGCTAATTCGTGAAGAGTTTGATAGTTATCATCTATTAGCAAATCAAAGATGCAGGGGCGCTACCACAAAATTAAAACAAAAAATTAAAATTTGAGAAAGCAAAAAATTGAAATTTTTTGAATTTTGAATTTAATCTGATTTAATGTGAAAAATTTACCAATCAGTCTTTTGGGGAAGAAGCAATTCATCTAACCAATTTTCCAGTTGTAAGCGCAACCGATAACCAGAAACATCCTCATTGGTGTCTAAACAGTTGATATATGTGAGGGCGCGGTAATAATCAGCGATCGCACAATTCCAGTCACCCCAGAGATGATAAGTTCTCCCGCGTTCAGCCCAAATATTACCTTGTAGCTGACCAAACAACAATGCAATCTCAAAATTATCAATTGCTTCCTGATATTCTCCTAAATCACGCAAAGTAATACCACGGTTAATCCAAGCACGAACATAACGCGGATTTAAATCTAAAGCCTGATCATAGTCAGCTAATGCGGCAATGAACTCACCACAAGCAGCATAGCAATTAGCTCTGTTATTATAAACACTTGCTAACTTAGGATTTAGCTGCATTGCTGTATTGTAGTCACTTAGAGCTTTTTGGCATTCACCACTTTGAAAATAAATTAGCCCGCGATTGTTATAATCAATTGCATTGTTAGGATGACTATCAATCAATTGGTTTAACAAAGCGATCGCCTCTGTGTAATCCCCTTGGTGAGCTAACTTTAAAGCATAAGACCTTAAGTAGCCGTCCTCTGGTAAAGATTTACTGCTAGTTTTCACGCCAGTTTTTTGTGTATACGCAGTATTTTGATGATTGCCTTTGTATAGTGGATTGTTCTGTGTATTAGAAGTTAAAAAGGAGTAATGATCCATATATTCCTGCCTGAGCTACTTGCTCTGTGAAATCAAATGATAGGATTTTGTCTGCTAGTGGTTTACTCACTGTTTCACTGTTTCAGGAGTCTTGGCTTAATCGAAGAAGAACAAATTTAAACTACTTAAACAATTAAGCCATAAGCCTAAAAATATATACATCACTCCAAAGGTCAATTCCAGAAAGAATTTTGATCAATGTAATAATTCAGGAGTCAGGAGTCAGGAGTTAGGAGTTAGGAGTCAGGAGATCAAGGAGTCAGGAGATCAAGGAGTCAGGAGATCAAGGAGTCAGGAGATCAAGGAGTCAGGAGTCAGGAGTCAGGAGATCAAGGAGTCAGGGGGAAGTTACCCAATGCCCAATGCCCAATGTCCAATGCCCAGTACAATTTAATTTTGAGTAAATTTACCATGACAACAACAATTTCTCATCCAGATGCTTTGGACCTTACAGCCGATGATTACATTGTGATCGGCTTGGCAACGTGCTTTTACAAAGAAGATGGAGAAGTACACCAAATCGAAGTTATAGAACCTATTCCCTCAGCAGCATTAGAAGCAATATTAAAAGGCATTCCTACTTCATATAAACTTGCCTGTGCAACTACTTTGGGAAGTATCTTGGATGGTGATAAGCTGTTATTGCCTGATGGATTTCCTGATTCAGCACAGTTTGCAGATGAATTTGTACAACGGGCATTTTCAGTTGCTCGCACCTACAAGCGTAGTGAATCAGCCCAAACCCTGATTCCCGCAGGAACAACCAAAACCGATTTTAATTATTCTACAGAACGCAAACGGGTGCTAAATGCCGCTAGAGTTGTCACTAAAGACGACAACGTTAAACAACATTCTCACACTCACAAAGTTCTTTGATTTTAAGCAGTTATTATGTTGAAACTTTACGGTGGCGCTTTTAGCCGTGCATCAATTGTGCAGTGGTATTTAGAGGAACTACAAGTTCCCTACGAATTTATCCTTTTGGATATGAAAGCAGGTGAACATAAACAACCTGAATACCTGGCAATTAACCCCATAGGCAAAGTTCCAGCAATTGTTGATGGTGATTTGAAACTTTGGGAATCTGGGGCAATTTTGCTGTATATTGCGGAAAAATATGGTAAAAATCCGATTTCTCTAGAGGAACGTGCCATATTTTCCCAATGGGTATTATTTGGTAATTCTACCTTGGCTACAGGAATTTTTGTGGAAGCCAACCGCGAGCGAGAAATGCCCCGCCTATTAACTACCCTGAATGAAATTTTTGCGCGGCAACCTTTCTTACTTGGTGATGAATTCACTGTTGCCGATGTGGCTGTGGGATCTATACTCGCTTATATTCCCATTATGCTCAAGCTTGATTTGAGTGAATATCCAGCCGTTGTTAACTATATTCAGAAGATTTCTGAGCGTCCAGCATTTAAAAACAGTATCGGTAAAAGGTGATTGGGGACTGGTGATTGGTGAACAAAATTTTAGATTTTAGATTTTAGATTTTAGATTGGAGTTAATAAAATACAATCCAAAATCCAAAATCCAAAATCCAAAATTGAATCACCAATTACCAATATCTAACGATAATTGGTAAATTGCAAAGCTACAGGTAAATCTTCTTGTTTGACTCGTTGGATTACAGCTTGTAAGTCATCTTTCGCTTTGGCTGTCACCCGCACAGCATCACCTTGAATTGAGGCTTGCACCTTTTTAAATTCATCACGAATCAATTTGGAGATTTGTTTGGCAATGTCTTGACTAATGCCTTTTTTGAGGGTGATTTCTTGCCGCACACGGTTGCCGCTGGCAGATTCAACTTTACCAAAATCAAATATTTTCTGGGAGAGGTTACGTTTGGCTGCTTTTTCCCGCAGTATGCCATGTACAGCCTCTAAAGTCATATCGCTGTCGGTGTTAATAGTAATGCTGTTTTCGCCTAACTCGACAGTTGTTTGTGTGTCTTTGAGATCGTAACGGCTTTTGATGTCTCGCACCACTTGATCAACAGCGTTCACTAATTCTTGACGGTCAAAGTCGCTGACAATATCAAAAGAAAACGTAGAAGCCATAAAGAAAATTGAATGTGAAATGTTTAATTTGGTGATTGGTGATTGGTGATTGGTAATTGGTAATTGGTAATTGGTAATTGGTAATGGGTAATAGGTAACTAATGATTTACTGTCACCTGTCACCTGTCACCTGTCACCTGTCACCTGTCACCTGTCACCTATCACCTATCCTGAAACTTTCATGATACTCAAATAGAAGAGAGTGGCAGAACTAAAAGAGCCAATACCAAACATGAGCGATCGCAAAATGGGGATATTGGCAATATAAAAAATAGAGTATAGTAACCGAGCGGGGATAAAGGCGATCGCTGCCATTGCTGCTAAAGGAGTATTCACCCCACAGACATAAGCCATTAGAGATGCAGCACTGAAAATTATGAATGCCTCAAAAGAATTTTGATGCGCCCAGGTAGCTCTTTGGGCATAAGGAGGCAATTTATCAAACATGGCACGAGGGGCAGATAAATCAAAACCAACCTGCGCCCGACCGTAAGCTACGAATAAAAACGGTACATAAATGAGAACTGCGGCGGCAGCAATAGAGTACAAAAAAATAGCAGGTATAGGTAGTTGCAATAGGGACATTAACCTAATAAATACTGGTACTGGTAGTAGTTTTTAGTGAGCGCAAAGGAATACTGAGTAATTTAGATAAAACATTACCCAGTACCCACTGGTAATTACCCATCTCTATCATTAGCGGTGTGGAGACTGCGTTTCACTTTAATCAAAGTAGAACAGTGTCACCACTTTTCTTTGTTCTTCTGCTTCTCCACAGGTTTGTAGCAGGGTGCGACTGTCGTGGAAAGCAAAGCAGATGAGTTGCTGACAACGGGAGACAATCTCCTTGTTGCACAGGTAGCTGGCCTCAGCCAAAGATAGATTATCATTACTGGGATTTTCGACTAGATGCATAACCTGCTCTAGTTGTTGGCGTGATTCATGGGGCTGACGTTCCAGGCTTTGGGGTAGGATGACCGTCAATAAGTTCGGGTCTGCCCGTGTTGCGCCCTTGATGGCAGCGGAATTAGTACCTGTAGCACCGGAAGTAATGATGCGATTGCCCGATAAAACCAGGGCATAAGTCATCATTTCAATGAGATTTTGATGAGTAATTGGCACATGACGGGAACCCAACAAGGCGATTCGTTTAGAACCTGTTTGCTGGATTGTCGCCAGTTCCTGCGCTAATGTATCAAGGTTGATAAGTTCTGTTGACTGGCTCAAAGATGGAGGTGATCAGATTAAACAACCTAGATATTCTATCAAACAGCGTGTAGGTAAGAAGCCAACTAGAGTTACAGATTTCTCTGTTTTCTTGATTATTTTGTTAAGTAACAAAAGATTTTGTTGATGGCAGTGCTTTAACAAAATAGGTAGTTGGAAAAAATTACTGTTCACTGTCAGGCTTTGGAAACAGGCAATGGTAGGATTTACGCTGGTGATTAACTGGTAATTTGGGTCAATAATCCGACTAAGATAAAGCGGCTGCTGGTTTGACTCCTAGTTGAGATAAGAAACGGTTAATGTCAAAATGTTCGGACATTAATTGGCTAATGCACTCTACTTTGAGAGGTTCGTGGACACGAACTTGTCCAAAAGTGCGGTCAACAATTTCCACTGTGGTTAAGGTATCGAGGTCAACAGATAAAATTGGTATTTCTAATTCTTCGGCGCGATTGAGAATAAAGGCGGGAGGGGGTAGTTGTCCGGTGAGGATCAGGCATTGGGTAGAAGTTTCTAAAGCGGCTTGTTGAATTTCCACGCGATCGCCTCCTGTGACTACTGCCTTGTTACGGCGTTTGCGGAAATATTTAACGGCGGCATTGACATTCATTGCTCCAATGGCCAAGGTTTCCACTAATAAATCTAGGCGATCGCTGCGACAGAGAACTTCAGCCTGTAATTGTTTTACCAGTTCTCCCACGCTGACGCTACGGAGCAAGTCGCTTTTTGGCAACATTGCTAATACAGGAATGCCTTGCTCTTCCAAAAATGGACGTAAGAGATTATGACCTGCTTCTAATTGTTCGGTGGGAACTTCATTAATGACGACACCAACTAGGCGATCGCCTATCAATTTCTTGGCAGATAACAACGCCTCTACCGTAAGCAGGGATTTATAACGATGTACCAATAGCACACCCCCATCTAAAACTTCAGCTACTTCCAGTAAGGACAAGCCAAATAAATTACCTTCTGGTAAATCACCTGGTCCTTCCAACAGCATCAAATCACCCCGTGGTATTTGTAAATAATGCTGTACCAGTGACTGCTGATAATCAGTTTTGTCTTCACCACGTAAACGTTTTTGGACACTGACCTCATTTAAAGCAAGTAAGGTGGGTGCAACACGATTTTCTGGCAGTTTCAAGCTGTGAGAAATAAACTGGACATCTTCTTCTACTAAGCTCCCATCGGCGGACTGCACACAATTACCTAAAGGTTTACCGTAGGCTATATCCAATCCTTTTTGCTTTAGCTGATGAGACAAACCCAAAACAGTTGCGGATTTACCACTGTAAGTCTCTACTGATCCAATCAGCAAATATTTAACAGATGTTGGCACGCCATGCACTCCTAATTTCAAACGTCTGTTGAACCCAGCTAGGTGTTTCCTAATTTTAGCTGAAGCAACAGAAATCGCTGATTTTGGGGATTGGGGATTGGGGACTGGGGAAGAAAATTTTAGATTTTAGATTTTAGATTTTAGCTTGGAGTTGACAAAAACAATCCAAAATCCAAAATCCAAAATCCAAAATACATAACTTCTGCCTCCTACCTCCTGTCTGCCGATTTACTCTTCTATTCGCAGTAGTTTGCGGTAAAAAGCTGTAGAAAAATCACTAACTTTTTGGCGCTTATAATTTTCCATAAGTTCAATCAAAAAATTAATAAACTCATAACTGGCCATCATTACTTCATAACTTAATTCAGCATTGCTATCAAACTGAATACGGCAACGGGTGAGGTCTGAGGGTAAGGTCCCAACGTTCCAGGTAGCGATGAAGGGAATATTGTCACTACCTTCTATTTTGCGATGTCCTTCAACAAAGCCTTTTTGATAAAGACTGATGGCATAAGGCAAGAAATTCCGTTTGCTTTGCTGGATGTAAGGCAGATAGAGAGTAGCTTGCTGTTGACTCACAGGTTGAAGTTGGTCGATAGACATCGTTGACAATTCCTCAACTTAGCTAGGTTTATGGGATATTGAGTTGTAATCAATATTATTCCCATAAGTATGTGATTTCACACACTTTAAGAAAAATATTTGCTGTAGCAAGAGGCAAGAGTCAGGAGTTGTCAGTCAAACCTCTTGTAGTCATATTTTTTTGATCTGTCGCTTTTTGAGGTTAAATCAGTCGGGATAAAGCGCATTGCTAAATACCTAATTGTGGGTTTTCTGCTGTAAAAACTGTAAACTTTAAACAAATAGTGGTTTTTTACTTAAATTAAACTATGCCAGCGAATTCCTGGCCGGAAAACGACGCTTACAACGAAAATTCTGACCCTCTTAACTCCCTGCTGTCTGACCTTTCAACAGAGGAGGAGTTAACGGAAGGGATCAAGACTGTTTATTCTTCATCGCGCTTTCAAGGACGTAGACCCAAAGCTGCCCTCATGTTAACTGTGGTTTGGGGTGGAACTATTGCTTTACATTTGGTTTCCTGGGGTTCTATTTTTATCCTTGGATTGACGGCAATTTTAAGCATTCATGCTTTCAGGATTATTTTTGCTAGACCCCGCCACCATCATAAGGAAATACAGGGAGATTTACCCCGTGTTTCGGTGTTGGTGGCTGCAAAAAATGAGGAAGCGGTCATAGGCAGATTAGTGAAAAATCTTTGTAGTTTAGAATATGCTAATGGTGAATATGAAGTCTGGATTATTGATGATCATAGTACGGACAAAACACCACAGTTATTAGCAGAACTACAGGAAGAATACAAGCAACTCAAGGTTTTCAGACGTTCTGCTGATGCTATTGGCGGTAAGTCTGGGGCTTTGAATCAGGTATTACCTATGACTAAGGGCGATATTATTGCGGTGTTTGATGCGGATGCCCAAGTTAACCCAGATTTATTGTTACAGGTTGTGCCTGTGTTCCAAAGGGAACAGGTGGGGGCGGTGCAGGTGCGAAAGGCGATCGCCAACGCTAAGGAAAATTTCTGGACTAAGGGACAAATGGCGGAAATGGCTGTTGATACTTGGTTTCAACAACAAAGAACCGCTATTGGTGGACTGGGTGAACTGCGGGGAAATGGTCAATTTGTCCGCCGTCAAGCTTTGGATAGCTGTGGTGGTTGGAATGAGGAAACTATCACCGATGATTTAGATTTGACTATCCGTTTGAATTTGGATCAGTGGGATATTGAATGTATGTTCTATCCCCCTGTACAGGAAGAAGGTGTAACTACTGCGATCGCCCTTTGGCATCAACGTAACAGATGGGCTGAAGGTGGTTATCAACGTTATTTAGATTACTGGGATCTAATCCTCAAAAACCGCATGGGAACGCGGAAAACTGTGGATTTACTGATTTTTCTGCTGATTATGTATATTTTACCGACAGCAGCAGTACCCGATTTATTAATGTCTGTAATTCGCCATCGTCCACCCATTTTAGCCCCTATTACTGGTTTATCAGTAACGATGTCTTTTGTGGGGATGTTTGCTGGGTTACAGCGCACACGCCAAGATCAAAAAACATCTAATTATTTGGTGTTACTTCTGCAAACCATTCGCGGCAGTATTTATATGTTGCATTGGTTGATGGTGATGAGTAGCACTACTGCCCGGATGTCGGTTCGTCCTAAAAGGCTGAAGTGGGTGAAAACTGTACATACTGGGGCTGTACATTAAGAAAAGCAAGATAGGTAGGGTGTGTTAGTAACGCATCCTACAATTTTTTTACTAATTTTTTTTAAACGAACCACATCATCTAAGGATTTCAATGTTTTCAAGGGATTCACTTTCTCTTTTAATCTTAATCATCAGAATCTTGTTGTAAAATACGACTATTCAATCGCTCATATTCATCCTCTAGTAGCCACATTTTAGCGGCTTCATAATTGTCACTGCTAAAGATAATTTTATAGTTTTGTGCAGGGTTATGAATACAGAATTTTCCTGATTGTTCTTGGACTAACATCAGAATATAAGGAGGAGATATTAGAGTATCTACCCAGATTTCTGCAAACTCCCATTCAGTTTCTTGTTTTGATGTTTGTTGCAGCATTTTCAAAGTTTTGAAGTTTAAGAAATTACCTTAACCGTTTGCCATTTGTTGCACATCGTTAATAAATCCCCTCACTATTAATTAATAGAAGGTTGATGTAAATTTAAACTTTTAATAAAGCGAAAATCTTTCACATTTAAGGTATATAAATCAACTGATACACTAATGCTGTTGCAGCAATTAAAGCATCAGGAATACTTAATTTATGACTAAGTGAATAATTTTCCATTAATGTAATAAACTGAGTAGATATCATGACATCAATGGGGATAATATGGAGTAATTTTAAATGGTTTTTAATTTTTCTCAACTCCACATTATTGATAGCACCATAATATAATTCAGCTTGAGTAATAGAACTAATGGCTAATTGATTGATACCCAGAAAACTTAGTTCAGAGATAACTTGAGAATTGTTTTTATAAAATTCTATGATGATATTGGTATCACATAAAATCATTTATTTTCTGTTCTCCATGCTTGTTGACGAATGGATTCAGTGGTAATGTCTCTATTTTCCCACATTCCAGCTAAGGCAAAAAAATCTTGTTGACTATCAACTATATTTGTGTTATCTTCTACGACTTCTACAGAGTTGACAAAATCTAAAGCCGAAATAATTTTTAATAGCATTTCTGCTTTTTCTTTATCAGCCACTTGAATGATTAATTGTTGCATATTCTTGTACTTGTTTAAATATGTTATTTATAAATTATACCACTATTTTTATTTTATGGATAAAAAGAAAATATCAAAAAATAAAAGAGGCGTTTTAGTCAACGTCTCTTTCACCAATATTTAGTTATTTATTCCTGTTCATTTGCGGCCTGTTGCTTTTGTTTTAAAATCCCAGTAAACAGTAATAATTTCTGGGTTGTTTAGTTCTCCTTTCCAGATAACTCGTAAACCACGCAATTTATCTATAAATTTGGCATAAATAGTATTTCGCAAATTTTTATCTAGTATGGTAACTCTAATATCGTTACCATGAAAATCTTTTTCACCATATAAAAGAGCAATTTTCATCATAGTTTCATTAATAGCTCTTTGTTGTTTACGTCTTTGTGTATGTTCAGGATCTTGAAAACGAACTTTCTGTTTTAAATTACCAACTTTATATTTATTTTCATCACTTTGAAAGATTTGGTTTAGTTGTTTTTGAGTATTCATAACCTTTTTCCTCCACTCTTGAATACAGCATAAGGAAATAAATTAGCTGCGTACAGGGAAGATAAGGAAAGATATTAAGTTCTTTATCTTCCCTTAACTCCACTTGTCACAGGGTATAGAACAGAATATAGTGATAACAGTTAATGATTAAGTCGAGTGTCTACCTATGAATAAACAACGTAAACGCGGTTATTCTATTACCTCCCAAGGTCAAGTTTTAATTGAACAAAAAAGACAGGAAAAAGGTTACACTCGTGAAAAATTAGCAGAAGTAGCAGGAATTAGTATTGATACTCTTAAATCTTTGCAACGTCGAGAAAATAAAGACCAAAAAACTATAGAAGCTGTTTCTGTTGCTTTAGGAATTAAACCTACAGATATTGTTGATCCTAATGAGTGGTATCAACAAAGTGAAAATAAAGTTAAAAATGAAAGTAATAAAGATGAAAGTAATATTGATTCAGTGAACATTTGCTATCAAATGCTAGAAAAACAACAAGAACAACAAAATAATAGACGCAAAGCATCATCTATGGGATATGAGGTAGATGTTCATGTACCCTTGGGTTTAGTGGAACGAAAACAGCAACAAAGAAGAAATGAAAATGTAGAAAAAGAAGATATTTATAAATTAGAATCAGAGGTAATTACTAAAACCTATCAACATGATGAATTTTTACAGGAAATAATTAATAAGGGTGATCAGCGGAAAAATAAACATATTGCTATTGTGGGAGAACCAGGAGCAGGTAAAACCACTTTATTAAATGCTATTGCTACATATATTAAAGAGAAAACTCAGAACTTACCCATTTTTATTTCTCTTGGTAGCTTACAAGAAAATACATTAACAGATTATGTGATCACAAAATGGCTACCTCATGCTGCAAGGTTAGTTAATGCTAATGCTGTTATTAATACGGAAGTAGAAGAACAATTTAAAAGCGAATTTTATCAAGGGAAGTTTTGGTTATTGTTAGATGGTGTGGATGAAATGGGAGAATCTTCACCTATACAAGCATTACATAAAATTGCTCAAGAGTTAAAAAACTGGTTAGGACAAGCAAAGGTTATTTTAACTTGTCGTTTAAATGTGTGGGATGCTACTACTAATAATAATATTTTACCTGGGTTTACTACTTTTAAAACTCAAGAATTTACACCTGAAGATGTAGAGAGATTTATTAGAGATTGGTTTGAAAAAGCCAATAAGATTAGTCATGGTGAAAAATTAATTGCACAATTGCGGGAAAAAGGGAAAGAAAGAATTAGAGAGTTAGTAACTAATCCTTTAAGATTAAGTTTATTATGTCAGATTTTTGATCAAGATGAAAATGGAGAGTTACCAGAAACTAAAGCTCAATTTTATCAGCTTTTCACTCGTTATTTTTATGAATGGAAACCGGAATTAGTTCCTGATTTAATCACATCTTATGAATTAAGAGAAAAGTTACATCAAGGGTTAGGTAATTTAGCTTTAGCGGGAATTAATAGTGATGTGAGATTTAGATTAAAAAGAAGTTTTGCTGTAAAAGCAATGGGTGATGAAAAGTTATTTAATTTAGCTTGTGAGGTTGGTTGGTTAAATCAGGTAGATAGGGATGCTGTGAGTGATGAAGATGTTTATGCTTTTTTTCATGCTAATTTTCAGGAATATTTTGCAGCTTTAGTTATTAATGATTGGAGTTATTTTTTCAATCATAATAATGCTAATCCTAATCCTTTTGTTCAGCATAATAACCAAGATTGTGTTTATCGTATTTTTGAAGATAAATGGAAAGAGGTAATTTTATTGTGGATAGGAAGACAAGATATATTACCTAACATCAAGGATGAATTTATGAATGAGTTATCAAAGTTTGAAGATGGTTGTGATTTTGAGTATGATTGCCCAAATATTTGGAAATATAATTTATTTGCTATTGCAAAGGAATGTTTAAGAGAATTTACTGATTGCAGTTTGAAAACTGTAATTTGTGATTGTGAAGATGAAGTTGTTACGGTGTTTGATAATATATGGGAATCTGACTTATATGATTGGATTATGCGTTACAACCTTGATTGTATGAGATCATCATCACAAAGAGAAGAAATTAGAAAATCTCTCATTAATAAATTGGGAATTTGGATGCACTACAGCGCAGAAGAAGATGATGATTTTGGTTTTCATACATTCAAGGTTATGTATGACGAATATGAGAAAAGTAAAGAAATTATAAAACAGCGAGAAATTGATTATCAAGAAGAAGTGAAATGGATAAATACAGCAAAAGTGACAGCAATAGTTAAGAAATTGAGTTTAAATAATGATCAATTTATCAGAGGAGCAATCATAAATAGATTGATTCAGATATTTTCTGAAGATAACACAGAAGTTGTTAATATTTACAGAGAAATTAATTCTAATTTGAATGATAATAATGATGATTTTTTAGAATCATTAATTTATATTCTTCATCAGAGTGAGTATTATGACGACTTAGAAATAGTTAAAATTTGTATGCAGATACTTAACAAGAGTAGGAATAAGACTACTATCATAGCTGCTTTAGACTATTTATATGATATAAGTCTTTATCAGACATCACCTGTTGGTGTGATAGAGGAAATAGTTCGGGTGTTAAACAAAAAGTATTTTCAATTCTTATTTAAGAATAATTGTAAGGATCGTTATTGGTATTGTTATGAAATTCTCTTGAATTGTTCATCAAAGATGATCTATCCCGAATTTTACCGCGCTTGGCACGGTAACTCACCCACAATTCAAAACCTAGAAAACCAACTTAAAAATACCCATTCCCTCCTCACCCAACTCCAACCCACAAACAAAACATATCCCCTACCCCTAAACCTCCAAACCCTGGAAAACGAAACAGACATCATAGAAATATCTCAAGAAATTTGCAACCAAATTTACCTCACAGCATTTACCGAACCAGAAGAAATTCCCACAGTAAACAACGCACCTCAACTAAAAAGCAAAATTCCCCAAATCAAAAAACATCTAAAAACCGAAAACCTAGCATTAATTATCAACAACTGCGAACCAAACGAAACTATCATCAACTTCCTTAATAAACTCACAGATGTATTACATATCGCCTTCATCACAGAACAACCATTAAACCCACCATTAAGAGGTTTTCCCCAGCAACAAAACCTACTCAATACTATTCAAAATTGGATTAATGAGATAGAATAAAAAGCTGAAAACCCCTATTCAACAACTCATCAAAAAACCAACACCATCAAATGCAAATTACCCAAAGTCTCCACACCGCCATCCTCGTCACCGACTTAGAAAAATCAGAACACTTTTATGGCACAATATTAGGACTAGCAAAAATTGACCGCACCCTTAAATATCCCGGTGCATGGTATCAACTCGGTAACTATCAAATACACTTAATAGTATCCCCATTCGTCCCCACAGAAAACCAAAACGAAAAATGGGGACGTAACCCCCACATTGCATTTTCAGTTGTTGACTTAGAAGCAGCAAAAACAGAATTACAAAGTCATAATTACCCATTTCAAGCAAGTGCTTCCGGTCGTCCTGCCCTCTTCACAAAAGACCCCGATGGAAATATTATTGAACTAAGTCAACAATAATATTATTAGGAGTCAGGAGTCAGGAGTCAGAAGTCAGGAGTCAGGAGTTAGAATATTTGGTGATATCAGCAATATATAGGAAGTACGAAAACACTCTCTTATATCCTCTTGCCTTCGTGTCCTTTGCGTCCTTCGTGGTTCGTTTTCCGTGCTTGAATTATCTGTAATTCTCAAAAGATATCTAATTCTACATTTCCCAACAGCACCCCATTAGGTACAATAAACATCTATTTGCAAACTTGTAGTCCAAAACAAACAGGGGAATTATGGCGCGTCTAGCATTGCTGAGTGTATCTAACAAAACTGGTATAATTGACCTAGCCCGCAGCTTGGTTGAGGAATTTGGCTTTGATATCATCAGCAGTGGGGGAACAGCCAAAACCCTGAAAGATGCGGGAATCCCTGTAACAAAGGTTTCAGATTATACAGGCTCACCAGAAATATTAGGCGGTCGGGTGAAAACACTCCATCCCCGCATACATGGCGGTATTTTAGCACGGCGTGATTTAGAACAAGATGTCAAAGATTTAGAAGATAACCAAATTCGTCCTATTGATCTCGTCGTCGTTAACCTTTATCCTTTTGAGGAAACCATTGCTAAACCTGGTGTCACCTTAGCAGACGCAGTAGAACAAATTGATATTGGCGGTCCGGCAATGTTACGCGCTTCATCAAAAAACTTTGCCCATCTCACAGTATTATGTGATCCGGCTCAATATGATGAGTATTTGCAGGAATTACGCCAAAATGGCTCTGCTTCTTTAGAATTTCGCCAAAAATGCGCTTTAAAAGGATTTTTGCACACCGCAAGTTATGATAACGCCATTGCAGCTTATCTAGCTGGTACGCAAAGCGAAGGTTTACCAGAAACTTACACCGTTTCCGGTACACAAATTCAACCTCTGCGTTATGGAGAAAACCCCCATCAACCCGCAGCTTGGTATCAAACCGGAACTAAACCCACAGGTTGGGCAGCAGCAACTAAACTGCAAGGTAAGGAACTCAGTTATAATAATTTGGTAGATTTAGAAGCTGCACGCCGCATTATTGCTGAGTTTACTGAAAGTCCGGCAGCGACAATTATTAAACATACTAACCCCTGTGGAACTGCGGAAGCAGAAAGTATTTTCGACGCTTATCAAAAAGCTTTTAATGCTGATTCTACCTCAGCTTTTGGTGGTATTGTGGCTTTAAACCGGGCTATTGATGCAGCCACAGCGACGGAATTAACGAAGACATTTTTAGAATGCGTGGTTGCACCGAGTTGTGATGAGGAAGCCAAGGAAATTTTAACTAAGAAAGGTAATGTCAGAGTCCTGATTTTACCAGATTTGTTGACTGGACCGAAAGAAACTGTAAGAGCGATCGCTGGCGGTTTCCTAGCGCAAACTGCGGATGATATCGTTGCAGATACCGCTAAATGGCAAGTTGTCACCAAACGTCAACCCACTCCTAGCGAGTTAGCTGAGTTGCTATTTGCTTGTAAAGTTTGTAAACACGTTAAATCTAATGCGATTGTCATCAGCAAGGATAGAACGACTTTAGGCGTAGGTGCGGGACAAATGAACCGGGTAGGTTCGGCAAAAATTGCCCTAGAACAAGCAGGAGAAAAAACCCAAGGTGCATTTTTAGCCAGTGATGGTTTCTTCCCCTTTGATGATACCGTGAGAACCGCAGCCGCAGCAGGAATTACTGCTATTGTGCAACCAGGGGGAAGTTTGCGGGATAAAGACTCTATCAAAGCTGCTGATGAACTGGGTTTATTGATGGTTGTAACTGGTGTGCGGCACTTTTTACACTAATTAGGAGTTCAAGGAGTCAGGAGTCAGGAGAGATGCGGAGATGGGGAAGAAAGGGAAGTTAATAACCCAGTCCCCAGTCCCCAGTCCCTAACATTAGTGCAGTTTTGAAAGTGTCACTCACAATACTTGTTTTTTAAATTAGCAGTGATAACTTAACCATTGTGTGTGAGGAGCAATGTTGAATATAAAAAACGCTTGGGGTGGAAACACGGTAACACTCCCAGGCGTTTTTTATTTGGCTGTATTTTCCCTGCAAACGATATATTTAATTTACTAATATAAAATTTCCAAGAAAACTCTTGCTATTCTATTGAACCAGTGATATATTCTAGTTGTGTGTGAGGAGCAAAGTTCAAAAAGCGTCTGGGGTGGAAACACGGTAACACTCCCGGACGTTTTTTGCATAGTTATGAAATATAAAAACCAATATTAATATCTATGCCAATTTATCCAAAATTTCTTTCCACTCAATTTCAGAAAGTGGTTGTATTTCAACCTGCATATTAAAACTATCACAAGCTGCATCAGTTAAAGTATTAATGATCGTTTCTTGATCTAAATTTTCAGGTAGTTTCACAGGTGTAAAAGTATCTTTCCCAAATACTTGTTGAAATAAATCCCCATTTGGGTGTAAAATTATAGAACCATGTTGTAAGATTGCCTTTCCCCGTCGCAGTTGGGCGCTACCAATTAATTTACTGCCATCTGCTAAAATTAAATCTGCACCTGTAGCAGTTGCAAAACAGTTAGGATTGTGAATATAACCACGGCCAGCTTGACCGTAGTTTAACTCTACACCGAGCGATCGCCATCCAGCAATCAAAAATTCACAAATCTTTGTATAAGCTTGTAACCGACTACCCAATATTCCCGAAGTGATGACTGCGTAAGTTAAATCACCTTGGTGTAAAACTGCTCTACCACCACTAGGACGACGTACCAAATCAAGTTTATCACCATTCCCAGTGAAATTAGTGGATAAATTTTCCCAAAATTCCGGGTATTTTTTTTGATGATAACCCAAAGAAATCGCAGGAGGCGACCAAGTATAAAACCGCAGAGTGGAAGGATGTTTTCCTGACTCATGCTGTTCTAGTAACCATCTGTCAACTGCCATTTGTATTTTACCAGCAGCCGCAAAACAAGGAATTAGTCGCCAAACCTGTTTTACCACAAAATCTAAAATCCAAAATCTAAAATCTAAAATCTAAAATCTAAAATTGCCTATGCCATACCATAATCTGCAATCAAAGGCTCATCATAATTATCGGCGATAGTGGCCACAATAGTAATGATCCGGGAAATTTCCCCTGGTGACAATTCTGCTACAGTGCGTGTGGAAATGACAACTACTTGGTTTTCAATTATGCCAAAACGAGCTTCCAAGGTAACAGTACAGTTCAACTCTAACAGATAACGCATTAATTTGGGTTCATCTTTAGCGGGTAATTTCAGCACCCCAGCCCAAACCGTGATAGTATCTTCATCACTAGAACCTGTGAGTTGTACGAATACTTCCACTGTTCCATATTTAAATTTCCACAGATAAGCGCCATTTGGTGTGTGACTCACCATTGCGCTTTTATCTTCTTCTAAAGTGCTAATGACGTTTTCAATTAATTCTACATAATTAATACTGGATGTTTCCGCAATGAGTTCATCAACTAATTCATCAGGAGTGAGAGTTTCTTGGTAGCTTGTCATACAGATTTTTTCCTCAATATAGTTACTGCTTTAATCTACAACTACTTTATCGTTTGTAGGCAAAATTGGCTTGTGTCACAAGTTTAGGGAACAGGGAACAGGGAACAGGAAAGAAGAAATAAAGGTTTGTCTAGTGAGTGAGAGCAAAAATCAAATATTATTTTTATATTATATCTTGGAATATACCTAAATATTAATATTTTATGCAACAAACAATACCTGAAACAAACGCATCTATTTCTCCATTGTTACCAAAAAGTGTCCGCCAATTAGGAATTAACCCTAATCATTGGTATGTAGTTGCACGGAGTAGCGATGTTACAAATAATTCTTTAGCTGTAACAATTTGGAAACAGGCGATCGCACTGTATAGAGATAGTACAGGAAAGGTTCACGCTTTAGAAGACCGTTGTCCTCACCGTCAAGTTAAACTTAGTCATGGGCAAGTAATAAACAACGAATTAGAATGTGCTTATCACGGTTGGCGGTTCAATAGTGACGGTGAATGTGCGGCAGTTCCCTATTTAGCAGATAATCAAAAATTACCAACTTGTAAAATTCGCCATTATCCAGTTAAAGAACAAGATGGTTTTATTTGGTTATTCCCTGGAGATCAAGAACCAAAAACAGAACCAATGGGTTTACCAGAATGGGAACATTTAAATTATATTGCCACAGTTTCCGTCATTCAAACTCAAGCCCATTATTCTTATTTAATTGAAAATTTGATGGATATGTATCACGGACATTTGCATCAAGATTTACAAGCTTGGGCGGAAGCATCACTGCAAAATATTGATGAAGATGACAATAAAGTTCATGCCCATTATACAGCCCAAAGTTATTATAAAATAGATAAAATTTGGTCTATATCTCAGTTGTTTTTTCCTGCTTTGCGTCGGTTGCATCCTGAACCATTAGACGTGAGTTATGTTTATCCTCATTGGGTGTCTACCTTGGGTAAAGATTTTAAAATTTACTGTTTATTATGTCCAGTAAACGAGACAGAAACCAAAGCTTATTTAATTCATTTTACCTCACTCAATGCTTTTTGGAGATTACACAAATTACCAGTATGGTTTCGGAAGTTTATTAAAGATAGCTTATTTGGTGCAGCGCAGAAATTACTTGACGGTTTGGTGGTACAAGATGTAAAAATGATAGAAGAAGAACAACAAGCTTTTTTACAAAATCCAGAAATCAGAAATTATGAATTAAATCGAGCTTTGGTAAGTGTGCAGAAATTGATGAAAACTCAAGTTGAAAAATCAAGTTGAAAAATTGGGATGATCCCAAGGACATGGACTTATACCCAATTTTTTTAATCTAAAATCTGACATCTAAAATCTAAAATTCCCGTACAGGAGTCAGGATTAAAATACAAAATCCCTGACTCAAGAAATCAGGGATGGGAAAACAGCTATTTTCTTTAGCATTTTCCTCACGCTAAAGCGGAAGCTTGAGGTTTAGCAAAAATCATTCTCCCTGCTGAGGTTTGTAAAGCACTGGTGACAACTACACGCAATTCAGCACCCACAAAACCGCTTCCCTCTTCAACAACTACCATTGTTCCATCATCAAGATAACCGATACCTTGAGTTGGTTCTTTACCTTCTTTGAGAATTTTCAAATCAATATTATCACCAGGTAAATAAGAAGGACGCACCGCATTTACTAAATCATTAACATTCAAAACTGGGACTTTTTGCACACTAGCAACTTTTGATAAATTGTAGTCATTAGTTAATAGTGTTCCGTTAATTTCTTGGGCAAATTTTACCAATTTTGCATCAACTGTATGAATCTCTTCATAGTCTACAGGATTAATCAAAATCCTTTCTGGGTAAGTTTCCCGGATGCGGTTGAGAATGTCTAAACCTCTTCTACCCCGCACTCGTTTTACATCTTTACTGGCATCAGCTACTTGTTGCAGTTCCTGTAAAATAAACCGGGGAACAATTATTACTCCTTCTAAAAATCCCGTTTCTAACAATGCTTCAATGCGGCCATCAATAATGCAGCTAGTATCTAAAACTTTAGTATTTGCAGGTTTGAGAGTTCCTTCCACTACTAAAGTTTCCACAGTGTTAGGATTAATTAAGCGTAATAAACCCCGTCCGTGGGTATCTGCTAAATTCATACCCGTTACGGAAAGTATGATACTGCCAACAACAGCTACTATAGGTTTAATAAAGCTGAAATCTGCGGGAATGGGTAATAAAAATAGCGGGGCTAACATTAAATTAGCCAGTAATAACCCAATTACTAAACCAATGGCACGAGTTAAAATGACTTCTAGAGGCATTTCCCTAACTTGTGCTTCTAAGCGGCGGTAGGTAGTCTGGAAACTTAAACCCACTGCACCACCGATGATAGCAGCAAAGACAGCAACAACTAAGCGTAAAGCGTCTAGGTTGGTTACTCCGTCAAGAGTTCCAGGGGGGAGGAGGTCGGTACTGAAATAACCGATTCCGGCAGATGCGATAATAAATGAGAGAATGATAGTGAAATCAAGCATGATAATGTTTCCTGCGACTGTGTTTACCCATTAGAGTAAGGTATTTTTTATTTCAACGGTGATTGCTGGGGAAATATGAACTTACACTATAGGTTTACCAGTTAATACAATTATGCAAACATTATACCCAAAGACTTTTCCTTGCATAATTATTATTATTTTTGTTATCAAAAGATGAATTGTTGTAAAGAAAGGAGTCAGGAGTCAGATAAAACTGATATTCAGACTAATTTTCAAGGATGTTTCATGGATACTGGTACTAAAATTAATTTCTAAATTCATCGCTAAAAATGCTCACAAATTCCTGCTTTTACTGATTACTGACTGCTGATAGCTGAATGCTTACTTAAAAACTAAAATCTAAAATCTTATGAGTTTTTCTGTTCCTACTGCTGCTTATGTACATATTCCTTTTTGTCGTCGGCGGTGTTTTTATTGTGATTTTCCGGTGTTTGTAGTGGGCGATCGCTCACGGGGTGAAACATCACATACAATTAGTCAATATGTTGAGGCAGTTTGTCAAGAAATAAACTCTGCACCCACTTTTAATCAACCTTTAAAAACCATTTTCTTTGGTGGTGGTACACCTTCGCTGTTATCTACAGAACAATTACAACAGATTTTAACAACATTAGAAAAGCGTTTTGGCATTGTACCAAGTGTAGAAATTTCAATGGAAATGGACCCCGGTACTTTTGATTTAGCACATATCACAGGATATAAAAATGCAGGTGTGAACCGGGTAAGTTTGGGTGTGCAAACGTTTGCAGCAGAATTGTTAAAAATTGCAGGGCGATCGCACTCAGTTGAAGATATTTTTGCAGCTATTGATTTAATTCACCAAGTCGAAATACCCGAATTTAGCATAGACTTAATTTCTGGTTTACCACATCAGTCTTTAGATCAATGGGAAAATTCCCTAACTAAAGCGGTAGAAATTTCGCCAACACATATATCTATTTATGATTTAACCATAGAACCGGGTACAGCTTTCGGACGTTATTACCAACCAGGAGATCAACCCCTACCGACAGATGAAACCACTGTCAAAATGTATCAATTAGGGCAAAAAATATTAACAGATGCAGGTTATGAACATTATGAAATTTCCAACTATGCCAAAAGCGGACATCAATGTCAACATAATTTAGTTTATTGGCAAAATCTGTCTTATTACGGTTTCGGAATGGGTGCAGCTAGTTATGTACAAGGTAAACGCTTTACCCGTCCTCGTAAAACCAAAGAATATTATCAATGGTTAGAAAATGGTACAATAATTGATTGCGAAATCACACCTGGGAAAGACGAATTGTTAGAAACTTTAATGCTGGGTTTGCGTTTAGCTGAAGGTTTGAATTTAAAGACGTTAACCCAAAAGTTTGGTACAGAAAAAGTAGCAGAAATCAAACAATGTTTGTATCCTTATTTGGGTAAAGGTTGGGTACAAATTATGGGGGAAAAATTGCGGTTAACTGATCCTGATGGGTTTTTATTTTCTAATGTGGTATTAGCAGATTTATTTGAAAAGATGGGAGAGTAATATCAATTTTGAGTAAGCATTCAGCTATCAGTAATCAGCTTAAACGTGGGAGTGGTGATAAGACTATCAAAATTTAGCGGTTAGAATAATCTAAATCAGAACACCCTTAGGGAAGTCAAAAGTCAAAAAGTTATTGATTTCGAGGATTTAAGGATTTACAGGATGGTTTTTGAAGATTGATCTAAGTTTTCAGAAATTGTATTTTGTCTGAATCAGGATAACCAGGATTAAAGGATGTACAGGATGAAAACAGAAAATCTCTCTAAAACCTCTTACCTTCGTGTCCTTTGCGTTCTTCGTGGTTCATTCTTCTGTGACTTGTGCGTAACCAACCATCATCAAACAACATCCTGAAAATACTCAAATCTTGGACATCCTGATTCAGACAAAAAAATGTTTATAATTGAGTCAGAGACTCTAAAATGGCATTCCCAGTCTGAGACTGGGAACGATAACGAGAAGAAGGTTTGAAAAATTATGATAGTTGTATTTAGTGGTGCTGGACTTTCCGCAGAAAGCGGTATTCCTACTTTCAGAGGTACTGTATGATGTATTAGATGGGTTTACTGTCCTTGAGGGTAAGGCTACAGAACATTTACCAGCTTTAGTAGCATCTTTAAAGGAAAAACTTACTTAATTTCCGGTAAGTATTCAGCCGTCAGTTATCAGCTTTCAACGCTAAAATACAAAGAACAATAACAAATGCACAGAGGGAGCATCTTAAATGTGTAAATATATTTTTATCCATGGAAATAATATGCACCCAAGTCTTGATATGATTGAACCGCAAAGGACGCAAAGTACACAAAGTTAAGAGAGTTGAGGGAGAGTTTTTGGTGTGGCTGTGTTTATTTTTTTCAAAATTGGGATGCTCCCTACACAAAGTGTAAATTTCCTCAATTAATGCTGATAAATTTTTGTTTTTGCTGTTATAAGCTGATTACTGATTACTGATAGCTGAATGCTTACGATTTCCGAAAATCTATCTCAAAATAGCTACTAAAGGCATTTGTATTTTCAGAAATTAATAGATATTTTAGTCGAATGCTAACTTCCTACCTGAGAAATATCTATGTTCATAGATGCCATTAATTTTTTATTGCCGACTGTGGTTTCTGCGCCTATTAAAGAACCTGTACCTGTATTTTTGACAATTTTAGGGATAATGCTAATTGCACCCCTATTATTTGAAAAAATCCGCCTTCCAGGTATCGTAGGTTTAATTTTGGCTGGGGTGATAGTTGGTCCTCATGGTTTCGGACTTTTAGCCAGAGATAGCACTATTGTCCTCTTGGGTACTGTTGGTTTGTTGTTTTTGATGTTTATGGCAGGTTTGGAAACGAGCCTCGATGACATGAAATATAACGCGGATAAGGCGTTAATTTTTGGGTTGTTGACATTTGCTATTCCGATGATCTTGGGTACGGTGGCAATGTTAGCGATAGGTTATGGTTTTTTACCTGCTATTTTGGTGGCTTCTTGTTTTGCTTCCCATACATTATTGGCTTTACCGATAGCGAGTAAATTGGGAATTATGCGATCGCAAGTTTTAACTACTACTCTTGGCGGTACTTTAATTACTAATATTTTAGCACTGTTAGTATTAGCGGTAGTTGTCAGGGCGCATCAAGGTAATTTAACCTTACAGTTTTGGTTATTTTTAATTCCTTCTCTGATTATTTACACTTTCCTGACTCTTTGGGGTGTTCCCCGTTTAGGAAAGTGGTTTTTTAGAAGATTTGGACATGATGAAGGGGCAGAGTTTACTTTTGTTCTCGCTACGTTGTTTGTAGTTTCTTACGGTGCTGATATCGTCCAAATAGAACCGATTATTGGCGCTTTTTTAGCGGGAGTTGCTATTACCCAATTAATCCCCCAACTTAGTCCGTTAATGAATCGGATTCAATTTATTGGTAATACTTTATTTGTACCATTTTTCCTCATTTCTGTGGGAATGTTGGTAAATCCCAAAATTCTGATTCAAGAACCAAAATCTTTAATAGTATCTGGTGTAATGGTGACGGTTGCCATTATTGCTAAATATCTTCCTGCTTGGGGTGCAGGTAAATTATTTGCTTTTAACCATGATAAAATTATGGTGATATTTGGGTTGTCAGTAGCTCAAGCTGCTTCTACCTTAGCTGCAATTACTGTTGCTTATAATATCAAATTGGTAGATCAATTAACCGTAAATGGTACAATAGCTATGATTTTAGTTACCTGTATTGCTTCTCCTTGGGTGACAGCAAAATGGGGAAAAAAAATCAAACCAGAAGATGCTACTACTCAAAAACCTCAAGGTGGAAAATTAGGCGATCGCGTTTTAGTTCCTGTAGCTAACCCCAATACTGAAGATAACCTGTTAAAGTTAGCAATGATCTTAGCTAAGTCTGCTGCTGGAACTTTATTACCTTTACACATTTTAATAGAAGAAGGTGAAGCAATTTCACCCGCAGATAAAGCTAGACAAAATCAATTACTTTCCACCGCAGAAATGATCGCCCATGCCGCAGTTACTAAAGTTTTACCTATTGGCAGAATTGATGAATCAATTGATAAAGGAATTGCTAGAGTAGCAGAAGAAAAACAAGCTAGTGTGATAGTCTGTGGTTGGAAAGGTTATTCCACTTACCAAGAAAATTTATTTGGTGGTGTGATTGATAAAATTGTGCAACGCAGTTCTGTACCAGTTTTAGTCAGTCGTTTTCCTTTACCAATTGAACATACATCACGAGTATTTTTAGCTTTTACTACCCAACAAGCACAAGCTATTTCTTTTCCCCAAAATATTAAACTAGCTAAAACTTTAGCCACCGAATTAAAAGCATCTTTACAACTTTTGCAAGTCGTCAGTAGCAAAGGAGTAGATATTGATTTAACAGATGGGATCATACCAGCAGATATCCCTGTACAAAAATTGCAAGGTAATTTTGTCAGAGAAGTATCACGGTTACTCAAACCTAATGACTTATTATTGTTAAATGGAACTGTAGCACAAAAAAGCCAGATATTTTCCCTACTTGGTCATATTCCCGAGGCGATCGCTCATCATCATCCCAAAGTTGCAATGATGATTCTTTATTTTCCCCAGTAGTGGGTGATTGGTGATTGGGGACTGGGGACAGTTTTACTATTACCTATTACCTATTACCTATTACCTATTAATTTAAATCAAATATCCCATTTATTCAGATGAAAACTGAAAAATTTATTTGCGTTTATCTACGTTCATCTGCGTTTTCTATTCTATATTATAAATTCCAATAAAAAATCTGATCCAGTGGAAATTTCAGTTTTTGGGTATATAAAACCCTTGGATTATTTTCAAGACTATCATAACACAACCCTGTCAGAAGTCAAGACCCTTGAAATTACGTTGAGTCATTCGCAACCATTCTCAATAATTTGAGGGTAAAAACGAGTGTTGAAACTTTTTTGGGATTTTTGGGTCAAAATCATGTTAAAAATTGTTAAGCAAAAAACGCAGATGGTAAAAAATATTTGCGATCGCTCATAATCAACCCAATGTTGCTATGATGATTCTTTATTTTCCACAATGTTAGGTGACAGGTGACAGGTGACAGGTGACAGTTTTGCTATTACCAATCACCAATTACCCATTACCCATTACCAATTTATGCTTTATCCCGTTGTTTGGCAGAATAACTCAGTTTTACTCATTGATCAAACCCGTTTACCAAATGAGTATGCAGTGGTAGAAATTAATCGTAGCGAAGACATGGCCGAGGCCATTATAACTATGATAGTTAGAGGTGCGCCGGCTATTGGTGTTGCAGCTGCTTACGGGATGTATTTGGGTGCAAGGGAAATTGAAACCAGCGATCGCACGGAATTTTTAAACCGTTTAGAACAAGTCGCCCAGTTATTGCGTTCTACCCGTCCCACTGCGGTAAACTTATTTTGGGCAATTGGGAGAATGATGAAAACTGCTTATGAAACTTTGGGAACTATCCCAGAAATTAAACAAAATCTCCTAGAAACTGCCCAAACTATCAACGCTGAAGATATCCAAACCTGTGAAAAAATAGGTGATCACGGTTTAAATGTTTTACCCAAAACACCCGAAAAATTAATCATATTAACTCACTGTAATGCTGGTGCTTTAGCAACCGCTGGTTATGGTACTGCTTTAGGTGTAGTGCGTTCTGCTTGGAGAGAAGGAAGACTCACACGAGTATTTGCAGATGAAACCCGTCCTCGTTTACAAGGTGCAAAACTCACCGCTTGGGAATGTGTACAAGAAGGAATTCCCGTTACTGTAATTACTGATAATATGGCCGCTCATTGTATGCAACAAGGTTTAATTGATGCGGTGGTTGTCGGTGCTGATAGAATAGCTGCCAATGGAGATACTGCTAATAAAATCGGTACTTACAGTTTAGCCATTGTTGCTAAAGCTCATAATATTCCGTTCTTTGTCGCTGCACCGATTTCTACTATAGATTTTACCTTAGCTAATGGTAGTCAAATTCCTATTGAAGAACGTCATCCTTCAGAAGTTTATCAAGTTGGTGATACTGTTTTGACACCTTCAGGAGTAGAATTTTATAATCCTGCTTTTGATGTTACTCCCGCAAAGTTAATTACAGCCATTATTACAGAAAATGGTGCTTTTGCTCCAGGGGATTTGGTAAAGTGCCATAATCATTCTTAATTATTAACTCACCCATAAATGTGGGTGATTTTTAACTGATTTTTAACTTTGAATATAACCAGATTTACTTGTATACTCAGACAAGCATTTTTCTATCCAAGAATTTAAACTTTTACCTTCTTGTTTAGCTCGATTTGCAATTCTTTGGTGTAATTGGGGATTAATTCTCACCATTAATTTACCTGAAAATGGTTGCTCAGGTTCTTCACCACGTTCTTTGCAAAATTCTAAATAATCATCCACAGAATCGTGAAAAGCTTGTTTCAACTCTTCCACGCTGCTACCTTGAAATGTAATCACATCTCTAATATTAATAACTTCACCATGAAAAATATCAGCTTTTTCGTCAAATTCAACTATTGCTTCATAACCTTTATATTTCATCGCTAACTCCTGCTTCTAATAAAAAGCGACGCATAGATTTTACAGCACCTTTATCTGTTTCTTTTTGAGGATGAGGTCTGTGAAAAACAGCTTTTACATCATTGAGAGCAATTCTCACCCGTGAACCACAGAACCTTCTGTTATTTCTGCTCCCAGTGCTACCAGCATTCCTTCAATATCATTCCACGGAATGTTTGCTCTCACTGGATTTTCAAATATAGCGTCAAGGGTTTTTTTGTGTTTAGTATTCAGTTCCATTATATAATATCATAAGTTGATAGTATTATCTACTAAACTTTGACATAAACAACATATTATGTCAAAAAAATTAATTGAGTTTTGACAAAACCTCATAAATTACCACCCATGAAAAAATTAATCCCCATAATCACTTTAATTCTATCTTGCATTTCTTTGGTTAGTTGTAGTAATACACCAACCGACACAACAAATACAAACAACCCAACCACAGCAACATCAACTAATAATACTGTAGAATCTCAACCAGAAAATTCACCCACATCTGAAACAGAAAAGGAAGATCAAACCGAAACCGAAACCGAAACAGATAAACCAGAGAAAATAAAATCTACCCCGCAAACAGTCAGCAAAACCAATATCAAAAATAAATCACCGCAAGTTGGTAAAGTCAAACAATTAGTCAATGGTGATTTAATGTGTTATGTCACCTTAGTAAATGAAAAAGGTGGAGAAAATCAATTTGGGGCAAGTTTTGATATTTGTGCAGAAGAAGGAAAATTTTTAAATAAAAAAGTCCGTGCGAGTTTCACAGTAGAATCAGTGAATGATTGTGAAAGTGCAGAACCTTGCGGAAAAACTCGTCAAGAATCTATAATTACTAAAATGGAGGTTTTAGAAGATAAAACAACAACAAAGACAGAAACAAAACCTCAAGCAAATAAAACCCAAACCATCAGTAACGGAGAGTGGACAATTACTATTGGTAATGGTGATTCTTGGACAGGAGTTAATAATACAGGAAACTTGACATATAAAGGATGTGATACAAAAAGTAACTGTATTGAATTAACAGGTGGTAAAGTTTCTTGTCGTGATGGAAAATGTGTTACCGGTTGGAGAAATGGAGATTATGTTTACATCATAGAACAACCGATTACAGAAAATGGAAATGCGGATTCAACTTTAATAGTGAGAAAAGGTGATCAAGAAATTCTCAAAGCGACAGGATTAAAATAAATAGTAGGTTAGGTTGACAAAAGGAAACCCAACATTACTCATTCTCTTACTTTGCGTACTTTGCGTACTTTGCGGTTCATTAATCGAAAATTTTGGAAACTACACCGAGAAAACATGAATAAATAAAATGATCTAACTTCTTGTTGGGTTGCGCTGTCGCTTAACCCAACCTACATTAAACGGGAAAAATTCTTTCTCCACTACCCGGATCAAAAACAAATAAATGATTTAAATCGAAATGCAAATGCAACTTTTCACCGGGATGTAAACGCAAACCCCCACCCACCTGAACATTCGTAAACCCAGAAGAACCAGGTAAACTCACACGAATTAAAATTTCCCTTCCCAAAGGTTCAACAACTTTAACTTCTACTGCAAGGGTTGAATTTTCTGGTTGAATTTCTGATTTACTAATACTAATATGTTCAGGACGAATACCCAAATTACAAATTTGTTCAGGATGCAAATTAAAAGCTGCTTTGATGTTTTCAGGAATAGCTAATAATTGCCCACAAATATCAAAATGATCACCTTTATAAATAGCCGCTAAAATATTCATGGGAGGATTACCCAAAAAAGTTGCTACCATTTCATTAGCAGGTAAAGCATAAATACTTTGAGGATCACCAATTTGTTGAATACGTCCCCGATTTAAAACTACAATTTTATCAGCCAAAGTCATAGCTTCAACTTGGTCATGGGTGACATAAATTGTAGTAATTCCCAATTGTTGATGTAGTTGTTTTAATTCTGCTCTAGTATCATCTCGTAATTGAGCATCTAAATTAGATAAAGGTTCATCAAGTAAAAATAATTGAGGTTGACGGGCGATCGCTCTTCCTAATGCTACCCGTTGTTGTTGTCCTCCAGAAAGTTGTTTAGGTTTTCTGTCTAACAAATGTTCCAAAGACAGCGATCGCGCAACCGTCAAAACCCGTTCTTGAATAGTTTTCTTATCCACCTTTCGCATTTCCAAACCAAAAGCGATATTTTGGGCGACGGTTTTATGGGGATAAAGGGCATAATTTTGAAATACCATTGCTACATCACGCGCTCTGGCTGGGATATCATTAACCAAGCGATCGCCTATAAACAAATTTCCAGAAGTAGCAGTTTCCAAACCTGCGATAGTTCGTAAAATTGTAGACTTACCGCACCCCGAAGGACCAACTAAAACCCAAAACTCACCATCAGGAATTTCAAAGGTGATATCCTCAATCGCGGTGACATTGTTAAATTTACGTTTAATTTTATCTAAAACAACTTTAGCCATTTCTAATAATTGATAATTGATAATTGATAATTGGGCATTAGGCATTGGGCATTGGGCATTGGGCATTGGGTTATTAATCTTCCCCTGCTCCCCCTGCCTCCCCTGCCTCCCCTGCCTCTTCCCTGTCACCTGTCACCTGTCACCTGTCACCTAACCCCACGCAGGATGAGATAAAAGAGAAGCCATTACCCGCACCCCGCGCAGTTGGTTAGAAAGGGGTAGATGACCTCTAGGGGCGCTTAAATCCCAGGTAAACTCGTTGGGGTAGCGAGTCCATTTATTACCGTCCTTCCAGCCGATTTTTGGCCATAAAGTTTCCCAGTTTCTACCCACCCCCAACCAAATTTCTCGCTGTACAGAAAAACCAAACTTGCCTTCGGAGTGGACAACCCAAAGATGATTAATTGTTTGTAAATCTTTAATGGGAAAATTTTCCACTTCAGTAAAATACAACCATTTTCTTTGTACTGCTTGGGGTCCTGCCATTTCGCACATTTTTTGAATTGTCAGCAGGTCAGCAGCTTGAAACTCCTGCTTGATGAGTAATTCTTGCAAAGAATTGTAACTGATCCCACGATCTGATTTTAGAGGTACAATTCCTTCAGGAAAGTGAGTTTCTAGAAATTCCTTAGCCGTAGGTGCATCAGAATTATAGATGACTTGGTAAGCTTTACCATCAATCCAAGTTGCTGGAGTGTCACGACGTTTCAACAAAAATTCCTGCAACACCTCTAAACCCTCATTACCCAAGTTAGCTAATTGTGGGATGATTTGTTGTTGGACTTTTTCGGACCCAGCGATTAACTTTTGGCGCAGGGAGTCGATGTCATTAGCAGTGCCTGATACAATCATTGGGTCTGTCATGCCATTACTCGTGTTAGCGTTTCAGTGAACAAACGAATCAGCTATTGGGCATTCTACAAAATGAAGCACAGATAGCGAAAAGTAGTTTACTATTTTTGACTGGACAAAGTAGCGCCGGTTTAACTGCAATCTACGTCTGAGCTACCAATAATTTACCAGGTAACGCAGGGGATGATCTGCGCCTCAAAGAAAGGGCAGGGGAAGTAAGGGAAGCAGGGGGAGAATATTAACTTTTGCCTTCTGTCACCTGTCACCTGTCACCTGTCACCTGTCACCTGTCACCTGTCACCTGTCACCTGTCACCGGCCTCCTGACTCCTTGAAATTATTCTATTTGGAATGTGTTAACTATGTACGACAAGATTACCCCCCCGACAACTGGCGAAAAAATTACCTTCAAAAATGGTGAACCTGTTGTTCCTGACAATCCTATTATTCCCTTTATTCGTGGTGATGGCACAGGTATTGATATTTGGCCAGCTACAGAAAAGGTACTGGATGCTGCGGTAGCAAAAGCATACAACGGCAAAAGAAAAATTAGCTGGTTTAAGGTTTATGCTGGTGATGAAGCTTGTGATTTATACGGCACTTATCAGTATTTACCCCAGGATACTCTTACCGCTATTAAAGAATATGGCGTTGCGATTAAAGGACCTTTGACTACTCCCGTAGGTGGTGGGATTCGGTCTTTAAATGTGGCTTTACGTCAAATTTTTGACCTTTATGCCTGTGTGCGTCCCTGTCGTTACTATGCGGGAACTCCTTCACCTCATAAAAACCCGGAAAAATTGGATGTGATTGTGTACCGGGAAAATACGGAAGATATTTATTTGGGGATTGAATGGAAACAAGGTAGTGAAATAGGCGATCGCCTGATTTCTATCCTCAACAATGAACTTATTCCCGCAACACCAGAACATGGTAAAAAGCAAATTCCTCTCGATGCAGGTATAGGAATTAAACCCATCAGCAAAAGCGGTTCACAACGTTTAGTTAGACGTGCCATCAAGCACGCTTTACAACTGCCCAAAGCCAAGCAACAAGTAACATTGGTGCATAAAGGCAACATCATGAAATACACCGAAGGCGCTTTTAGAGATTGGGGTTATGAATTAGCAACCAGCGAATTTCGTAATGAATGCGTTACCGAAAGAGAATCTTGGATATTAGGAAATAAGGAGAAAAACCCCAACCTTTCCTTAGAAGAAAACGCCAGAATGATCGATCCTGGTTTTGATGCTTTAACCCCAGAGAAAAAAGCCCAAATTGTTAAAGAAGTGGAAACAGTTCTTAACTCAATTTGGGCAACTCATGGTGATGGAAAATGGAAAAATAAAGTGATGGTAAATGATCGCATCGCTGACAGTATTTTCCAACAAATTCAAACCCGTCCAGATGAGTATTCTATTCTGGCGACAATGAACCTGAACGGTGATTATTTATCCGATGCTGCTGCCGCCATTGTCGGTGGTTTAGGCATGGGTCCAGGGGCAAATATTGGTGACTCCTGCGCCGTTTTTGAAGCTACTCATGGAACAGCACCCAAACACGCCGGTTTAGATAAAATTAACCCCGGTTCTGTGATTCTTTCCGGTGTAATGATGCTAGAATATATGGGATGGCAAGAAGCCGCAGATTTGGTTAAAAAAGGATTAGGTGCAGCCATAGCTAATGGTGAAGTTACTTATGACTTAGCGCGGTTAATAGAACCACCTGTAGAACCTTTGAAATGTTCAGAATTTGCTGAAGCAATTATCAAACATTTCGGTTAATTTGGGTTAATTACTATTAACTAAAGGGGCGGGTTTTCCCGTCCTATTTGTCTGAATCAGGATATCCAGGATTAAAGGATGAACAGGATTGGATTGAGAAAATGTATAAAAATTATATTTGAGTCATAATATCAATAATATCAAAAGTGTTGAAAAGGAGAATAGATGATTATGGTAATGACACCAATTAAAGAAGAGGTATTAAAAAATTATTCGCTAGAAAATTGGATACAAAATTCCCCAGAGGGTACAGAATGGGTAAATGGGGAATTATTGGAGAAAAAAGAAGTGACACTGAAACATAGTCGGGTACAAGCAAAACTAGCTACTTACTGGAGAAATTATAAAGATTCTAGTGAACAAGGTGGAGAAGTTTATACAGAAGCACCCTGTCGCACTCATCAACAAGGTCGTCGTCCTGATGTTGCTTATCTTACTCCAGAATTGATACAGCAGTTTGGTGAACCTGACGTTTTACCTCAAAGTTTTCCCCTCGTAGCAGAAATTATTTCTCCCACAGATTTAGCAGAAGATATGATTGCTAAATCTCAAGAATATTTGCAATCAGGAAGTGAGGAAGTTTGGTTAGTTTTTCCTGAAAATCGTTGGATTATTGTAATTACTAAGAATCAACGTCTTGTGTTTATTGCTGGTGAAATAGTGAGGACTCAAACTGTATTACTAGGGTTTAATATTACAGTAGATGAATTATTGGGGTAAGACAGAAAATAAACACTTTAAATCAGATTAAAAAGCAATTAAATTAGTATTGCAAATAGGTGATTTTTTATGGTTATCAGTCCTTTCAAACTAAACTTAGATACTGTTAATTTAAGCGATGAACAGTTTTATCAATTATGTCAAAAAAACAGTGATTTACAATTTGAACGTACATCTACCGGAGAATTAATTATTATGCCACCAGTGGGAGGAGAAAGCGGAAATAGAGAAGCAGAATTTATTATAGATTTAGGTGTTTGGAATCGGCAAACAAAACTAGGTTATACTTTTAGTTCTTCCACTATATTTAAGTTACCAAATGGGGGCGATCGCTCTCCTGATGCAGCTTGGATTAAAAAAGAAAGATGGGAAGCATTAACACCTGAACAAAGGCGAAAATTTCCCCCTATTGCACCGGATTTTGTGATTGAATTAAGGTCAGCAACGGATAGTTTAGACACTCTGCGTCAGAAAATGCAAGAATATATGGATGCAGGGGTAAAACTGGCATGGTTGATAAATCCTCAACAGCAGCAGGTAGAAATTTATCGTTTAGGAAAAGATGTAGAATTACGCAATTTACCCACAGAATTATTAGGGGAAGAGATATTACCAGGATTTAGTTTGAGTTTAGATTGTTATTAAAATCTCAAGTAAAGTGTTATAATCTCCATATCTCAACTAGTGGATACAATCATGATTGAGCAACTTCTAATCAATAGTGAAATTGATAATTGTGATGTACCAGATGCCAACTTGCTAGTCACTGAAGATGATACACCTGTGGATAATCTCGCATCTGAAAAACAACAACGCCTTTTAGTCGGTTCTCTTTACAGTTCTTTACAAAATCAGATTTTTTTAGCAGCAGCTAATGTAGGTGTTTATCATACTTATGGTGAACCTGCCATAGTTCCTGATGTATTTGTCAGTTTTGATGTGCAAACTCCTCAAAACTGGTGGGAAAAACAAAATCGTTGTTATCTAGTTTGGAAATTCGGTAAATCACCAGAAGTTGTCATTGAAATTGTATCAAATCAAGAAGGTGCAGAACTAGATAAAAAGCTGCAAATTTATGAGAAAATGCGAGTTTCTTATTATATTGTATATGACCCACATCAAAATTTAGGAGCAGAAGTTTTAAGAATTTATTCTATCCAGGGTAGACGTTATGTAGAAACTACAGATAAATGGTTAGAAGATATTGGTTTGGGTGTAACTTTATGGAATGGAGAATTTGAAGATAGAAATGATTCTTGGTTGCGTTGGTGTGATCAAAATGGTAATGTTTTACTAACTGGTGATGAACGTGCGAAAATAGCAGAAGAACGCGCTCAATTATTAGCAGAAAAATTAAAGGCTTTGGGTGTAGACCCTGATAGTATTTAAGTGTGATTTTAGGATTATCATTAAATAATGTTTTTAAAGGTTCATTGGTGGCAACAACTAATTTTAAACAAGCATTTTCACCTTCAGATAAACCGCGTAAATGATCCCTCACATCCCTTATAAATCCTGACCCATTTAGTTTACCAACATTATCTAAAACTAATAATACTTTTTTATTTTCCAAGTTCCTTGTAAATATATAACCTTTACTGTCTGGTATACCAATTTTTTCACAGATAGCAAAATACAAATCTTCTTGATTATGAATAAGATTCATATCTAGGGTTTGCTGAGAAAGTCTTTCCGTGAGGGTATAGGAGTCAGGAGTCAGGAGTCAATACCTATTGTTGCTTTTAGACTATCACCGAGTCAAATAAATCCACCTGCTGAAACCTCCCAAATAAAAAACTAAACTAAAACCTGTGAATAGTCGTCTGAAGACGACTTTTGCTATGAGACTCCGAATTAATTCGGAGGTGGATATTGCTACTAATGCAAGATTTCAGAAACTCACCTCTTACTGTGGAGAGGTACAATTTATTATTCCCTAATCTATTTTTGCAGTTATGATCTAAAACAGTGTGTAAATCTACCAACTGCAAAAAAATTATGAGTTTAAATCGTCGTCATTTCTTGGTTTTACTGGGTGCAAGTGCGGGTGCTTTTCTGCTCGATAGTTGCGCTTCTGCGGAAACCTCTCCCCCCAGAACATCAACTATTGAATTACCTCCTTTACCCTACCCTTACGACGCACTAGAACCGCATATTGATGCTAGAACCATGCAGTTTCATCACGATAAACATCATGCAGCTTATGTGAATAACTTAAATAAAGCATTGGACAAATACCCAGAACTGAAAAACAAAACCGTTGAAGAACTACTGCAAAATCTGGATAATGTCCCCGCAGATATTAGAACTACAGTCAGAAATAATGGTGGTGGTCATGTGAACCATTCCATGTTTTGGAAAATCATGAAACCTAATGGTGGTGGTGAACCAACTGGAGAAATAGCAACTGCAATTAATGATAATTTTGGCAATTTTGCAGATTTCAAAAAACAGTTTAATGAAGCTGGTGGTGGTCGTTTTGGTAGCGGTTGGGTTTGGTTAGTTCGTAACAAAAACGGTAAGTTAGAAATTACAACTACAGCAAATCAAGATAGTCCTTTAATGGAAGGTAAATATCCCATTTTTGGTAATGACGTTTGGGAACACGCTTACTATCTAAAATATCAAAATCGTCGTCCTGAATATTTAGATGCTTGGTGGAATGTGATTAATTGGGATGAAATTAATCAACGATTTGCAGATGCAAAGAAATTAGGATAGTTAATTTCTCTGTTTTTTAGTCCTGAGACTGTCTAAACCATTCTGTAATTGCTTCAGCTAGTACAACGGCTAACTTTTTTTGTTCCTGGGGATCAACTATCCACTCAAATTCTTCAGGATGGGTCATAAAACCCAATTCTAACACTACTGCTGGTGCAATTTCTGGACGAGTTAGGGCTAAGTTATTCCAATACACACCTTGAGATTTACGTCCTAATTTATTCACTAAATAGTGATGTATGATTATTGCTAAACTATGGGATTGAGGATGATACCAAAAACTTCTCACTCCCTGAGTTTTTTCTGTATCACCATCACTTTCTACAGCAGTATAATGTATAGTAATCGCTATTGTCGGTTCTTCTTGATTAATGATATTTTGACGTTCTAGTAAAGATATTTCTTGATCATCTTCCCTGGTCATAACCACTGTAGCACCTCGTTTTTGTAACTCAAGACGCAGTAATTTAGAGACAATTAAATTCACGTCTTTAGCTAAAAATCCAGTTGCACCAGCAGCACCAGTTTCTTTACCACCATGTCCAGGATTAACTAAAATTTTTACACCAGATAAAGGCTGATATTTTTGGGTTATTTTTTGATAGTTAGCAACTTGTTTTAACTTTGGTAAAGGTTCTATTGCAGCTAAAACTGGTGAAGGTTTGAAAACTGGAAATAAACTAACCGCAAAGGACACAAAGAACACAAAGGAAAAAAAGTATAAAGAGGGTTTTGTGGTCATTCTTGTGAATTTTGCCAAATCGAGATGCAGTCCTGTTAAAGAGGTTTTTGTGTAGGTATACCCACAGGACGGGGAAAACTTACAGGTGTATGTTTCACCTTCCTTAAATATAAACAATGACGAATACTATTACTTAAAGGAGTTGTAAATTCTTCAATTAATTCAATTTCTCCTCCTAAATGATGTACCGCATTTTCTAAACTGTCATTTTCTTCCTTTGTCCAACTTCCACGATAAATAACTGCTAAACCACCTTTTTTCACTAAGGGTAAACTATATTCAGCACAAGCAGAAACACTACCCACCGCACGAATCACAGCTAAATCATAATTTTCTCGATGTTTACTTTCCTGTCCAATTTCTTCCACTCTCCCGACAATTGTTTTCGCATTTGTGAGAAGAAGATCATTAAAAACAGAGTCAATAAAATTAATTTTCTTCCGCGTAGAATCTAACAAAGTTACTTGACAACTGGGAAAAATAATAGAAATAGGTAAACCAGGAAAACCCGCACCAGTACCAATATCAATGACAGATGCACCTTGATGAAGAAAATCAAGAAAATGCTGTTTTGGTGCAACTCCTCGCAAAGAATCCCAAAGATGTTTTTCCCAAAATTCTGACGCTTCAGTAATGCGCGTTAAATTAAGATAACGATTAGCTTCAATAACTAATTCATAGAGTTTTTGCAATTGATTTTGTTGATCATTTGTTGGTTGCCAATTTAATGTTTCTTGCCAAACTTCTAGCATTTCTGGTAAACTAGATACAGACTCTAAACTCATATTTACTCAATTAATTATCTCAAACTCTTTGCGTTCTTCTCTGCGCCTCTGCGCCTCTGCGTGAAACATTTTAATTTTTAATTCAAATGTTTCACTTCCCAACAGTTTCTGCAATTTTCTTTTCTAAAGTTTTAGGATCAACAGATTCTAAAACACCATGATTTAAAGTCCAACAACTATCCGCTATTGGTAACATATCTCCAGCATCATGTGTAACAACTAACAAAGTCCAATCTTTTTTCAATTTCGCTAATAAACTTACTAATTGACGACGAATAGACCAATCTAAACCGGCTGTAGGTTCATCTAATAATAATAAATTTGGTTGGCGAATTAATTGAACTGCTAAAGCTAAACGTCTTTGTTGTCCACCGCTTAAAGCATGGGGTGAGGTAGAAAGTGATAAATGATCTAATCCTACTTCTCTAAGTGCTTGATGAACTCGTTCTGTACCTAATTCGGGATGTCCTAAACGCAATTCTTCCAAAATTGTACCACCACAAAAGTGCCTTTCGGGAAATTGAAAGACTATTCCGGCTAATTGTTGCAGTTGTTCCGATATAAGTGGTTGTTCTCTCCAAAATGCAGCACCGGAGGTAGGTTCAGCTAATCCTGATAAAATTTCTAATAAGGTGCTTTTACCCGAACCACTAGGACCTATGACTAAACCTAGTTGCTGTGGTGGTAATTCCAGGTTAATAGATTTAAGAATTGCTGTGGGACAAGCTGTGGGGTGATAAGTTAAATTTCTCAGATAAAGCATTTGTTAAAATTACCAGATAGTCAGCGAACAAGTAGCGAACAACTGATGGACTAATGATGGACTAAAAGCAAAGTTCCGTAACCAAAAGCTGATCCAGCAGCAACAAACATTCAACTTTTTCTATTTTGACAGAAGTACACAAAAAAAATCGCTACAATCAGCGAGGAAACCTCATGAATTTTCAATAGTCTAGATAAATTTGATTTTTTTGGGATTTTTTGCTAAGACAGAAGCGTTTTTTGGTTAAGCATTTTTTGATTTTAAGTAATACATAAGACAAATTCAACCGTAATAATTCTGTGTTTTATTATGTCTAAATATTTTTTAGGATTTCCTCTGGTTTCTAAAGTTGCTTTTGCTACTACGTTAATCTTAAATTTGTGGGTAAATCCCTCATTAGCTGGTGATCCGTTTCGCAGCAGTGAACCCCATAAAATTGGCGATCGCACGGAAGCAGCGTTTAAAGCTATTTTCCAACAAGGAAATTATCCTGTTGCAGAGGATCACCTGAAAAAAGCGATCGCTGATGAACCCGATGAACCTTTAGCTTATGCTTTAAAAGCATCTTTAGCTTATACTAATCAAGATTTGGTTAATTTGGAGAAGTACAGCAAAAAGACTTTAGAAGCTGGACAAAAGTTGATTGCTACTAACCAATTACGTGGTAATTTATACACTGGAGTAGGCAATTTTTTAGAAGGTGCTGTTATTCTTACCCGTGAAGGTACGGTTAATGGTGCATCAAAGGCATTTACTAGGTTAACAAGAGTGTATAAATATTTAGATAGAGCAGAAGCCATTAATGCCAATGATCCAGAGTTAAATTTAATTAAAGGCTATATGAACTTAATGTTAGCCGTTAATTTGCCTTTTATTAGTCCTGATCAAGCGATTGAACAACTGGAACAAAATGCAGCACCTGGATATTTAGTAGATAGGGGTATTGCTTTAGCGTATAGGGATTTGAAAAAATATCCCCAAGCATTAGATTATGTAAATCGTGCTTTGAAAAACACCTCTGACAACCCAGAAATTTATTATCTGAAAGCGCAAATACTGTACTTACAAGGTAAACAGGATAAAAGTCAGAATTTGGTTAAAGAAGCGATCGCATATTTTGAAAAAGCGTTAACCAAAAAATCCCAACTTCCTGCTAGTCTAGTCAGACAAATTGAATCCGAACGCAACCAGGCTAAAAACCGACTAAATAATATATGATAATTTAGTCATGAGTAATTAGTTATTGGTTATTAGTCATTAGTGATTACAGTAATAATTTGTCCCAATCACCAATCACCAATCACCAATCACCAATCACCAATCACCAATCACCAAAAATGTACATTCAATTCCGCGAATTTAATCCCTTTGACGTTTGGTTCTGGATCAAATTTAGTACCATTCCTTCCCAACAAGAAAAACAATATGTAGAAGAAGTGTTTAACTCCTGGTTTTATTTAGGTAAACTAGGAGGTTTCAACGCTGAAAACTTGCAAGTTCAAGAAACAGGTTTGGATTTAAGCTACATGGATTATGACAACCAAGGTTATGATCAAAGTATGTTAGCTTTAATGCACAACATGGGAGAATTTGAATATGAAGGGGAATGGGGAAGATGCTGGTTTGATTTAGGAACAAGTGATGCGATCGCCTTAGATATTCTCATCAACGCCCTCACTCAATTAAGTGAAGAATACGTCACCATAGAAGCATTATATTTAGGTGGTGAAAACGAAGATTGGCCAGTAGAAGATAGTGAAACTCGTGCTTATTCCATTTACGATAATTAATCATTCAAATAACAACAATTACTCACAACAATGAATAAACCAGGTGAAATTAGAGTCATAGTTTTAGCATTAATTAAAGACGGTGACAGAATCTTTGTTTCTGAAGGATATGATCCGACAAAACAATCAACATTTTATCGTGCTTTAGGTGGAGGAGTAGAATTTGGTGAAACCAGTCGCATAGCATTGGAACGAGAATTTCAAGAAGAAATACAAGCTGATTTAACCAACATTCGTTATTTAAATTGTATCGAAAACCTGTTTATATTCGATGGTAAACAAGGACATGAAATCATCCAACTTTATCAATGCGACTTTGCAGATCCGAAATTTTACCAACTTGAAAGTTTAACTTTTTCCGAAACACCAGAAAAGAAACATCGCGCTTTATGGGTAGAAATTGAGAAGTTTAAATCAGGAGAATTAAGATTAGTACCAGAAGTATTTTTTGATTATTTGTAAGCATTTAGCTATCAGTAATCAGTAATCACTAATCAGCTTTCAGCAAAATCAAAACCTTTCCAGATCCCTGAATTATGAAATCAATCGGGGATCTATCTCTTAAAAAACCAATAAATGCTAGAATTGATATACCGTTTCCTATTCTAATGAAGTACAAAATTATCTGCGTTTATCTGCGTCCATCTGCGTTTAATTACTAATACTTGTACTTCACTTGAATGGAAATTACTATAAATATCACCAAAAAAGAGAGTGAACTATGTCTACTAAACTATTAACCAGACGTTTCACAGTTGCACAATATCATCAAATGAATGCAGCAGGAATTTTAACAGAAGATGATAGAGTAGAATTAATTAACGGAGAAATAATTGAAATGTCACCCATTGGAAGAAGACACGCAAGTTGTGTAAGAAGACTAATTAGTACATTCTCTCAATTGTTGCTTTCATTAGCAATAGTTGATTCTCAAAATCCCATCAATTTGAATAATTTTTCTGAACCGCAACCAGACATAGCGTTACTTAAACCCCGTGAAGACTTTTATGAATCTGCACATCCTCAACCATCGGACGTATTATTATTAATAGAAGTTGCAGATAGCAGTTTTGAATATGATCGAGATATAAAAATTCCACTTTATGCAGCTAATGCTATTGTAGAAGTTTGGTTAGTGGATATCATCGAACAAAAAATCATTGTTTATCGTCAACCTACAGAAAATACTTATAGTAAAATCAAAACCTTTCAACGTGGTGAAATTTTAGATATTCTCGCATTTCCAGAAATTAAAATTACCGTTGATAGTATTTTAGGAACAAAATAATTATAGAAACAAATTCTATAAACAAACTATAGAAATAATTAACCAATAACATCAAAAAAGAGAGTGAACTATGTCTACAAAACTATTAACCAGACGTTTCACCGTTACCCAATATCACCAAATGAATGAAGCAGGAATATTAACAGAAGATGATAGAGTGGAATTAATTAACGGAGAAATAATTGAAATGTCACCAATTGGAAGAAAACACGCATCTTGTGTAAATCGTTTAAACTCTATTTTTTCACAGTTACTAGGTAAAAGAGTAATTGTTGCTGTACAAAACCCCATAACTTTAGATAATTTTTCCGAACCGCAACCAGACATAGCGTTACTGAAACCCCGTGAAGATTTTTATGAATCTGCACATCCCCAACCATCGGATGTATTCTTATTAATAGAAGTTGCAGATAGTAGTTTTGAATATGATCGAGATATCAAAATTCCCCTTTATGCAGCTAATGGTATTGTAGAAGTTTGGTTAGTTGATATCATCGAACAAAAAATTATCGTTTATCGTCAACCTACAGAAAATACTTATAGTAAAATCAAAACCTTGCAACGTGGTGAAATTTTAGATATTCTCGCATTTCCAGAAATTAAAATTACCGTTGATAGCATTTTAGGCTAGAATCAATTACCAATTGTCAATTGTCAATTGTCAATTACCAATTACCAATTACCAATTACCAATTACCAATTACCAATTGTCAATTATCAATTATCAATTATCAATTATTAATTATCAATTATTAATCATATCTATCCTTTTTCAACTTAATCACCAGCATCACATTATCATGATGTTGACCATTAATAATATCTTTGAGGTGAATTTTTCCATCAATATATTGTAAATGAATCCGCCACCCTGATATTTTATTAATATCCGCACGGTAAATAGCTTGTTTAATACCCGCTACCTTATGTAATCTAGTTTTTGGAAAAGTTCTAGTTCTGTGACATTCATTATCTTCTAACTCAGCTAAAGCTTCCAGAAAATCAATTTTCAGATATTCTGGAAGAATTTTCATTGCTTCATGAATGACACCATATTCATCTAACAGAGGTTTAATTTGTGCCATTAACAACACTGAATTTCTAAATCTTGATTTTCTTCTACCGTGAAATCTTGATAAATCATCTCTGTAACTGCATTGTAAGCTTTTTGGGCATTTTCTCGATCCACTAATCTAAATAAAGTAATTAAAATACACCCAAAAATCGGATCATCATCAATAGTTAAAATTATTCTTTGTTGATCGTTAATTTTGAGACAATATATAGTAGAATCATAGTCATGATTTAGTTTAATGTTTCTGAGTTGTTCGCTATGTTCATAAAAAGAATTATTTAAAGAATTATTATTAGATGAAAGAAGTTCAAAATTCCGATTCATTTCCTTAATAATTCTAAACTTCTCTGTATCTGTAAACTTTTCTAAATCAGCTTCAAAATCCTTTGTCGATTCAATGAGTATATCCATCAATTAAACTCCTGAGTCGAAAATATAAGATTACTTTAAATTTACCCTAATTCCAGAAAATTGAAGATAGCAATAATTGTGATTATTATAAATTTTTGTAGAGACGTTCCATAAAACGCCTCTTGCTTTTATCAACAGGAAAAATTACTTACCGCCATAGAAAAAGGCAATTTCTTTTTCTTTCAAAGGAGCAAAACCAGCAGCAACCAGCTTTGCGTCTAACTCAGCTTGGGGAATATGCTTTGCACCAATGCGAACGATACGAGAACGCATAGTATTAGATACACCACTGCGTTGTCTACCAGCTTCTAAGCCCATGACTTGGTTATACAGTTCTAACTTAGCTGCGGGAATAGGAGAACCGTCAAAATCAATTCCTTGTGCGATCGCTACATCAATAGCATCAGCACCTGTAGTAGCTTGATTTTTTACATTTGTTTCGGTAGTCATGGCTATTAAATTCTCAAAGTTATTAGGTATATATTACCAGGTCATTGGGCATTGGGTTATTAATCTTCCTCTACCTCCCCTACCTCCCCTACCTCCCCTACTTCTTCGCTGTCACCTGTCACCTATTCAGACTTGCCACTTTGGGAAATTTTAGTTTAATCTCGAACCAGCGGTATAGCCATTTTTAGGTGATGCTATGTCTGATGCCCACACTCCTCGTAACAAAGACCGCAGCCTCGAACAAGCTCTAACTAACAAAATTATCGACGATTACTTCGAGAATTCTGAAAGTTGGCTGAGAGCAATTTTGCGGATGTGTATTTTCTCCCTCGCTAAAATCAATGGAGAATCCGTTTTTATCGTAGAATGTCCGAATCAAGCCGTAGCAAAGCGCCTGAGTCGTAAAACTTATCCATTTCGAGGAATGGTATATTTTTTAACTGATAATTTTGATGACCGCGATCGCACGTTATTTTGTTATAAAGACGAACGGAAGGGAAATTGGCGATGTTTTGATACTAGCACCAATACTTGGCAATCTTTAAGCAGTCTCCAATCATCTACTACTCCAAGGGATTGGTGATTGGTGACTGGTGATTGGTGACTGGTGACTGGGAAGAAAGCAGGGGAGGCAGGGGAAGCAGGAGGAGAATATAACTTTTGCCTCTTGCCTCTTGCCTCTTGCCTCTTGCCTTCTGTTCCCTGTTCCCTGTTCCCTAATTAATAACTTTTACGTACTATTGACCCGCCAACAAACGCCCCTAATATTGTACCTGTCCATATTCCAGCTATACTACCCTGCCAAATTGCTCCAGGTGTGACTACGACATTACAAACTTGCTGGAAACCCCAGCCTTGAGTTTGACATTTTTGGTTGTGTAACATGGAAGTAATTTGTGCCGCCATTAAACCACCAAAAAAGCCAGATGATAAAGCAATAACGGTACAAATTAGGATGCGTTTTTTAGTCATTGGTCATTGGTCATTGGTCATTGGTCATTGGTCATTGGTCATTGGTAGACTCAAGTGAAAGGTCACAAGTCAAAAGTCACAAGTCAAAACTCAAGAACTCAAACTTTCCCATCTCCTGACTCCTTGAACTCCTTTCCCCATCAACCAGTATTTCTCATTCCTGCGGCAATACCGTTAATAGTTAACAATGCTCCTCGCAGTAACTCTCCTTTGCTGTAACGAGAGTGAATTATTCCTGGTGTGGTACTGTTCTTATACTGTCGTAGGCGCTTGAGTAGAGAAACTTGGATAAATCCTAACGGTACAATAGTTCCATTACGTAACTGTACTGAACGCTGCAAAATCGGATCACCGTCTAAAAGTTTTTGGTGTCCAGTGATTTTTAAGACTAAATCCCTGGTGAGATAGAACTCACTAGCAATTTGCTCAAACACTTTCTCAAAGCGAGGTTTGTCTTCTGGGTTAGACAATTCCTGTACGTAATGACGCGCCATTTCTATGTCTACTTTTGCCAATGTCATTTCTGCTTTAGAAATCACCATTTTGAAGAAAGGCCATTTGACATAAAAGTAACGCATTAATTTTAAGTGTTCTTCCGGTTGCTCGTTCAAGAACTCCTGTAAAGCTGTACCCACACCATACCAGGAAGGTAACAAAAATCGGGTTTGTGTCCAACTAAATACCCAAGGAATTGCTCGTAAACTGCTTAAATCCTTTTTACCAGATGGTCGTCGCGCTGGACGGGAGCTAATTTGCAGTTGGCTAATTTCTTCGATGGGGGTAACTTGATGGAAGAAGTCGATAAAATCGGGTTGTTCGTAAATGAGCGCCCGATAATGTTGACGCGACGCATGAGCTAATTCTTCCATAATCTCGTTCCAAGGTTCAATATCATCAAACCCGGTTTTTAACAAACTAGCTTGGACCACTGCGCTGGTAATAGTTTCAATGTGATACAAAGCTAGATCCAACAAAGAATATTTAGAAGCTAAAACTTCCCCTTGTTCAGTAATCTTGATCCGTCCATTAATACTATGTCCTGGTTGAGCCAAAATTGCCTCATAAGCAGGTCCACCACCACGACCTACCGATCCACCCCGTCCGTGGAAAATTCGCAGGTTTAAACCGTATTCTTCGGCGATTTTTTGCAGTGATTTTTGGGCTTTATGAATTTCCCAGTTACTGCTTAAAAACCCTGAATCTTTGTTACTGTCAGAATACCCTAACATTACTTCTTGTAAGTTGGGGTTGAGGGTGGTATGGGAAGAGGTATTTTCTGGGTTGGTTGCTTCATAACCTCCAGCTAAAAAGGCACGATACAATGGTAGTTCAAACAATTGCCGCATCACGCTTCTAGAGCGTTGTAAGTCTTCTACAGTTTCAAATAGCGGTACAACTCTGATAGTTCCTACAGCGATCGCTGGATCAAATAACCGCGCTTCTTTCGCTAACAGCAGAACTTCCAAAACATCGCTAACTTCCCGGCACATACTGATAATGTAAGTTTGGCAGATGTTAATGCCAAATTCTTGTTGTAGCGATCGCACCACCCGGAAAGTTTCAATTACATCATTAGTTTTTTCCGAAAATGGTAATTCTGCGGGAATTAACGGCCGTCTGGTTTGCAGTTCTCCCGTTAACCAAGCTACCCTTTGTGCTTCTGAGAGTTCGTGATAAGATTGGGGTAAAATCTGCAAGTATTCAAGAATCTCATTGAGCGCATCAGAATGACGAGATGATTCTTGACGAATATCTAACTGGGTAAGATTAAAGTCGAAAATTTCTACCTGACAGATGAGATGATCTAATTCTCCACAACTTAAACCTGTTTCCGTCAAATTGCGTTGAATTAATCGCAGTTCCGCTAAAAATTCCGCCCCAGAACGATACATGGGAGAATCTTCATTGCTTGGTGTTTCCCGATTATATAAAGCCAGATTGCGATCGCGGGTATTTTCCAGCCTTCTTAACACATAAGCCAATTTTAAGCGATAAGGTTCTTGACGATAACGCAAAGCCAGCGCATCGTACACATCACTCAAAATAGATTGATCTAACTCTAACGACTCCAACAAATCTGGAAGTACATCACTCCAGTGCATTGACACACTTAACAATTCAATCAGTTGCTTCACTGATTGAATGTATCTTTCCAAAACCATCTTCCGCTGATAACAAGCGGTTTTCCAAGTTACTTCCGGTGTTACCGATGGGTTTCCGTCTCTATCTGAACCTACCCAAGAACCAAAAGAACAGAAATTTTTACTGGGTGGTTCTAACCAAGGAAATGTTTGTTTTAGAGAGTATTTGAGACGTTTGTAAAGTTGGGGAATACCATCAAATAACACTTCTTGGAAGTAGTGTAAAGCATAATCTACTTCATCCAATACAGTTGGTTTAAACTGATGTAATTCATCAGTACGCCACCACAGACGGATTTCTTCTAATAATCGCTCTTTTACCTCTGCTGCTTCCCAAGGATAACCACCAGAACGGGTTTCCACATTATCCAACTGTTGTAATAGATTTACCACCTGTCTTTGTTTATCGCGGATCGTGTGGCGGACTATTTCCGTGGGATGGGCGGTGAAAACCAAGCGAATATCTAGTTGTGAAATTAAACGCTGAATTTGCTGGGGTGGTACATTCAGTTTGAATAATAGAGGAAATAAAGCTGCAAATGTACCTTTTTGTGTAGCTGGTGTTGTATCAGTCCAACTGTGAGATATGGGATTTCCTCCCCATGACTTAGTAACAGGTAAGTCGTCTTCTCGTTGGTTAGTCGAATAAACAATATTAGGAATATTTTCCTGATCTATGCTGTCTGAGTCAGAATAGCGGCTTAACTGTTGCTTTTGTTCATATTCCTGCTCAATGATATTAATCAATTGAAAATAAAGAGCAAAAGCACGAGCAGCACGAATGGCCTCGTTAATATTTAGCTGTTCAATCAGTTCCACAGCTGACGAGGCTTGATCATTGGTAGCTTGTCCTTCCGGTGAACACAAATCACGCAACTGCCGTAATAGATCCACCATTTTTTGGCCGCATTCTTGCCGCAACACCGACTCCCACAATTCTTCTACTATCTGTAGACGATGACGTAAAAATAATTCAGACATAGGGTAGATATTCGCTGATGGCGAGGAGGAGTATAAAATAGAACTCATATTCTTTGCTCTAGTAAAGCCAATTAATGCCTACAATTTTAGTTTTTTGGTTGTTGCTGTAGGGGGTGATTGGGGACTGGGGACTGGTGACTGGTGACTGGGGATACAATTTTGGATTTTGGATGAAAGGATTTTGGATTGTTTTTCTCAACTCCAATCTAAAATCTAAAATCTAAAATTATTCTGCCTCCTGCCTACTTATCATTCCTGTTGATCTGGAAAGTTGAGAATTGGGAGGCGATCGCCTCTAAATACCTCTTCACTAGCTTCGCCTATAGCTTTGAGTGCTTCACCAGTTGCTTTATCTGCTACAAGTAGCAGTAGCATAGATACTGTAGCTATTTGTAAGAGACCAGATTGGGGAATACTAAAAAAGAGCAAATTTAATCCGGGGGTGGGTGATGGGTGTTGGGTTACAGATGACATTGCTAATTCTTGATGATGGCCAGATGAGTAAAATAGACGCAAAACTCAATCTTGAGAGGAAGTGCAACCTTGTAAGACTATCTTTGCCGATTTTGCAAGCTCCAATGGTAACAAAATTGTTAAAAAAAAACTGCAAAATATGATAAATCTATGGTTCTAGTTTACAAGTACAGGCAAAATCCCCCAATACTCGCTTCCTGTTAAAGTTAACTTCATAATGAAAACATTATTACTAGATCGTCAGCAAACCTTAGTGCAATGGGTAAGCCAAGCAACAGGAATTAACACTTTCGGGGTGAAAGTTCGGTTACTAGGAAATGACCTGCATATCCTTTGTGAAGGTACAGACTGTCCAAAACGTTGGCACACACTCTATGACTTGTTGCAAGCGCTGGGACAAACAGATTTAGATAGTCTCACAAATGAGGAACAATCCTCAATATACCAAGTATTGGTCTATGGTCGAAAGAAAGGAGAACATCGTCCTCAATGGTGTCATAGAGTCTATTTAAATCAATTAGATCGACATCTAGAGCAAGCAGAACAAGCACTTTTATTAGAAACCAAAAAATCCAGACTACCTGGTGGGGCGCTGATCGTCTCTAATGAAAGTTTGGCACGTCAAGGCAACCCCGATGCGATCGCTCGTTATCTGAGTGAAAATTTGAGTAAGTTGGGTGTAGCAGTACAAGTTAAAAGCAAACCCTACGAGTCTAAAGCCAAATCCCAGAAAACAGGTAATCGTCTCTGGATATTTTGCCAATCAACTTATAGTCCTGATGCTACATTATTAGCTGAACCTGTAGCCCAACAGTTGCGACATCTCAAGCTGGCTGGTTATCAAGATGCTGTTATTGTCTCCCAAGTTGGGGGTGAAAGTGAGCCAGATTGGCGGTTAAGGGTGGATTTAACCCCACCGGAAACCATGCTCAAAGAATGGGCGCGTTGGGGAGATATACAAGCGATCGCTCGTTTGTTAACTGAAGTTTTATCAGATTTCCAAGTTACCGTTCAAGCTTCTTTAAAAGAATTTACCTTACATATCTTTTGTACTCCAGCAGTTGATCCTTTAAAAAATTCTCCTGCACCAGAAAAGGAAGTTTGTTTACCTTTAATTATCTCTCAGTTAGAAAAAATCGCCCCCCAAGGCATTCTGGCCGCTGCTGTCTACGGACAAAAAACAGAAGATAAACAACCTGCTTGGGTAGACTGGTTATCTTTACCCGCTGCACAACATCCCGCCTTAGCAACATCCAGCTTAGAATTAGGTGCTGCCGGGGATGAACCAGCGATCATTTTCCTACTGGAGCGTCTGTTAAATCAGGATATGGATTGGCGGTTAAAAACAGGCGGTATCCGCGTTTTATTATTGCGTAAGGGTGATTTACTACACATTATGTGTGATGCGCCCAATTGTCCCAAACGCCAGCAAGTAGCCAGCAAAGTCACCCAATTTATTCGTCAACTCAGTATTGTCGGCGTTACTGGTGTGAGAGTTTATGGTCGCCGAGCCGGTGATACTGAACCTGTTTGGCATCACGGGGTTGATTTTGGACAACGCCACAGATTAGTACCAGAAGCTACACCTGAATTTGCAGCTACTGTTCAATATGTCAGTGATTTACTGCCGAATGAAACCGAAGAGTCAATTTTGCGACCTGACTTGACAACCCAGGAAGTTCAAACTTTGGTGACTGAAGCAGCACAAAATTGGCTGGAAACCGCTCATCAACAAGTCAGAAACTTACTTTTAGCAAGCCAACTGTTTACAGCAACTAACCAATCAACTGAGCAAAATCCCCATGAACAAGGACTCTGGGGAAGTTTCATCTGGGTAGCTTTGGGATTAATACTCGTAGTCCAAAGTGATTGGATGTTAGGTTACGTTACTACTAAGATTGGACAAAATACACCCAAAGTTACTGGTGTTTTAACATCTCCATCCTCACAGTCTCAGGTCTCTTTAACATCAGAAAAAAATCAAAGTCAAAGAACAACATTTTTTACCAGCAAAAATAACACAACATCTTCTCAGTTTGGTAATTCTGCTTTTAATGCTTCTGCCTTTACCCAAGCTGATGATACTCCATCAACAAATCTACCTGCCGCACCATTAAAACAAAAAGCCAATACTACTGCTATTCTCTTGGCTGCAAGATCAAATTTACCCAGTTTTAATGCTACGCAATTAGATGAACAATTAGCACTTTATAAACAGCGCCTAGCAACAGATGGAAAACCACCAGATGTCCTAATTATTGGTTCTTCTCGTGCCTTGAGAGGAGTTGATCCTGTTGCCCTTTCTAAAGCCTTGTCCACTCAGGGTTATCCCAAAGTTGACGTATTTAATTTTGGTATTAATGGTGCTACAGCCCAAGTTGTAGAATTTATCATTCGTCGAGTTTTACAACCCTCGGAATTACCAAAAATGATTATTTGGGCAGATGGTTCTAGAGCTTTCAATAGTGCGCGCAAAGATATCACTTTTAATGCTATTGCTACTTCCAAAGGCTATGAAGAGGTATTAAAAAGAGCTACACAGCCTGTTAACAATAATTCATCCAGCCAACAAGCAAATGCAGCGAAAGATGAGCCAATTAAAGATACACCATTAAATGTTAATAGTTATCAAGTGGCTAATAATTTTTTAAATCAAGCTTTAGTTGGTATATCTGCCAGCTATGAAAATCGGGGGCAAATCAAAGCTTTATTGCAACAACAACTTAACTATTTACCAGTTATTAATAACTCTCAGCAAGTCAACTCAAAAACCGAATTGACCAGCTATACACAAGAGCAAAATTCCCAAGCAGCCGTTGATTTTGATGGCTTCTTGCCCTTATCTATTCGTTTTAATCCTGCTACATATTATCAAAACCATCCCAGAGTAGCTGGAGCTTACGACAATGACTACAAAGATTTTCAATTAGCAGGTGAGCAAGACGAGTCCTTAAAATCAATGATAGAGTTTACCAAGGATAAACAAATATCATTAGTATTTGTAAATATGCCATTAACAGGAGATTATTTAGACTCAGTGCGGTTAAAATATGAACAAGAATTTCAAAAATATATGTTAGATGTTTCCACTACTAATAGCAATTTTATCTACCGCGATTTAAGCAAAATCTGGCTCAAAGCACATGACTACTTTTCTGACCCCAGTCATCTCAACCGCTACGGAGCTTATGAAGTATCTAAAAGGTTGGCTATTGATCCGATGATACCCTGGAGTTTTAAATAAATGCGAACTGAGGACTGGTGATTGGTGATTGGTGACAGGGGACTGGTAACTAATTACTAATAACCAATGACTAATAACTAATGACTAATGACTAATGACTAATGACTAATAACTAATAACTAATAACTAATAACTAAAAAATGAAATTTATATCACCTTTTTACGCGCTGTTTTTGCTGAGTATTCTTGGTATTTACTGGACTGTAAGCGAACAAAAATTAAGATTATGGACAATACTGATAGCTAGTATTGTATTCTACTCATCTTGGAATATTCAATACCTGCCTCTACTGTTGGTACTGACTTTTCTGAACTTTCGTATAGGCTTGGAAATAGGTAAAAATACTTCACCAGGTAAACATTTCCAAGACTGGCAACTTTCTAATGAAGAGTGGCAAATTGCTCAATCTGACTGGAATCTTAACCGTCTCAAAATTTTATGGTTCGGAATTATTTTAAATGTTGGTTTGTTATTAGGTTTTAAATATCTACCTATCATATTTAAATGGATATTTGAGATAAATATAAATTCTCCAGATGCCCCATTTAAATTAGTTACACCCTTGGGAATTTCCTTTTTTACATTTGAGTGTATTGCTTATTTAATAGATGTTTATCGTGGAGCGCCGGCTACTGAACAATTTTTGAAATTTGCTGCCTATAAATTATTTTTTGCTAAATTAATTTCTGGACCAATTACCCGTTACCATAACTTAGCAGTTCAACTCAATACTCTAAAATTGCCTAATGTTGATAGCTTATCAGAAGCTTTATGGTTAATTGCTAGAGGTGCGGTTAAAAAAGGCATTCTCGCTGATAATCTAGGAATTTTTGTAGATTTATGTTTTGGTAATTTACCAAGAGCAGGTAGCACAGATTTGTGGTTAGCTACTGTGGCTTATGGTTTACAATTATATTTAGATTTTAACGGTTATGTAGATATTGCCCGTGGTACTGCTTTACTTTTTGGTTTAGTTTTACCAGAAAATTTTGATTTTCCTTACTTCAGTACCAGCATTGCCGATTTTTGGCGACGTTGGCATATAACTTTGGGTGACTGGTTACGTAACTATCTATACTTTCCGTTGGGTGGTTCTCGTCAGGGGTTGATGCGTACCTGCTTAAATTTATTCATTGTGATGATAGTAGCGGGTATTTGGCATGGTTCTGCGTGGGGTTTTGTGGTGTGGGGTGCGTTACATGGTTTGGCCTTAGCTGTTCATCGTCTCACAGATGCTATGAGCGATCGCTCAAAAATTCTTTACCTATTTTGGCACAACCCTGTCGGTATAATTTTCGCTTGGTTGTTAACTCAGTTGATGGTTTTCACCTCTTGGATCTGGTTTCGTCTCCCCAACATCCAAGATTCTGCTTTAGTTATACAAAACCTTTGGGGTCATAGTGCGGATGCACAGTTTATTGAAAAAGTCTATGTCGAAGCCTTAAACAGCACTCCTCACCAACTAACATGGTCATTGGTTTTGATCGCTGTTGTGATGAGTATAGCTTATGGCTTTAAACGAGGCATGAAATTAGAGTTTAGTTGGCCGATAAAACTTGTTTTTGTACCTTTATGTTTCTATGCAGTTTGGTTACTAGCTCCTGAAGGCAGTTTACCTTATATTTACTTTGATTTTTAGGGACTTCCAAATAAAAAAAATATCCAATTAATTATTGTGGGGTAGGGATCTTACTTAACCCCCACAAACAGACTTTTTCAGCAAACCCTAATTAAAATAAAAATCTATTTATAAATATATTCTTAAAATCTCAATAAAAAGGAATTTATAAATTAAACTTTAATCAAAACCAAATATATTTTTTCAGAACTAAGTAGGTAGGCGTTAAAAATTGTCGTTATGACAAGGCAAAAAGCAAGAGGCAAAAGGCAAGGGGGAAGAGGTTTTGAGGTTAATTTACTTTTCTTTACATACTTTGGTTTTTTCCCGCCGTTCTACTTAAATGACAATGTTTGAGATTATATCTATCTATAGTGTCACTTGAACCAAACATATTTGCTGAGAATATCATTCTTGAGAGAGATTTTTTGTACATTTACAGCAGATTGCAGACCAATGAGGTACAGAATCTAAATTGAAACCTATACACAAAAGCAGTTTTACTCGTGACTCCTAATTCCTGACTCCTGATAGCGTAGCGTGGCGTAAGCCATATTCTGCTGTAAGTTCAAAATCAAGCAACATAGGAAAATAATTATGACAACTATAAATACAAATCAATTAACAGAACATCAATGGCACAATTTACCTGTAAAAGAAGTAACTCGTTATTTAAACAGTAATATCGAAACAGGTTTAACTAATGCTGAAGTAGCCAAACGCCAAGAAAGTTTTGGTGCTAACGAACTCAAAGCCAAACGCGGAAAAAGTGCTTTATTACGATTTTTACTGCAATTTCATCAACCGCTACTTTATATTTTATTAATCGCCGGTGCAGTTAAAGCATTTTTGGGACAATGGGTAAATGCTGGGGTAATTTGGGGCGTAACTTTAATTAATGCCATTATTGGTTTTGTGCAAGAATCAAAAGCGGAAAGTGCGATCGCTGCCTTAGCTTCCTCTGTCAAAACTAACAGCACTATTATTCGTAATGGTAATAAACTTCAAGTAGCTTCTACTGAACTGATCCCAGGTGACATCGTATTATTAACATCAGGTGATAAAGTACCAGCAGATTTAAGACTTGTACAAACACGCAATTTACAAATTAATGAATCAGGATTAACAGGGGAATCTGTTGCTGTAGAAAAAGATACCCAAACAGTACAAGTAGATGCAGTTCTAGCAGAACGGACTAACATGGCTTATGCTGGTAGTTTTGTCACTTTTGGCACTGGTAAAGGTGTTGTAGTTGCCATAGGTACAGCCACAGAAACCGGGCGTATTTCTCAATTAATGGAACAGGGAGACATCCTCAAAACCCCTTTAACCCGGAAGTTTGAGAAATTTAGCCGCACCTTACTTTACATCATTTTAGGCATAGCATCCCTCACCTTTGCAGTGGGATTAGGATACGGTAACACCTGGGTAGAAATGTTTGAAGCTGCGGTGGCTTTTGCAGTCAGTGCCATTCCCGAAGGATTACCTGCTGTAGTTACCATCACCTTAGCTATTGGTGTTTCCCGCATGGCACGACGACACGCCATTGTTCGCAAGTTGCCCGCAGTGGAAACTTTGGGGGGTGCTACGGTTATCTGTTCTGACAAAACTGGTACTTTGACTGAAAACCAGATGACAGTACAAACCATCTATGCAGGGGATCAGGAGTATGCAGTCACGGGTACAGGTTATGCACCAGATGGGGAAATTTTACTCAATGAAAATTCTGTAGATGTCAACGATTTTCCTCCTCTGGCAGAATGTTTAAAAGCTGGGTTGTTGTGCAATGATTCTCATTTGGAAACTAAAAATGGGCTATGGCAAGTAGTTGGCGATCCTACCGAGGGCGCATTAATAACCGTTGCTAATAAAATCGAGTTAACCCACGAAAGTTTACAAGCAACAATATCTAGGGTGGATGTCATTCCCTTTGAGTCAGAGTTTCAGTACATGGCAACTCTGCATGAAATTGAAAACCAAGAACGAATTATTTACGTTAAGGGTTCAGTAGAAGCAGTTATCAAGCGTTGTCAACAGATGTTAAATTCTTCTGGACAACTTACCCCTATTGATGCCGATACTGTACATCAGCAAGTTGATACAATGGCGCATCAGGGTTTACGGGTGTTAGCTTTTGCGAAAAAATCTGTATCTGAAAATCAAGACTCATTGGATCACGCAGATATAGACAATGATTTGATTTTCTTGGGTTTACAGGGGATGATCGATCCACCCCGTCAAGAGGCTATCAAAGCAGTACAAGCCTGTCAACAAGCTGGTATTCAAGTGAAAATGATTACAGGTGATCATGCTGTGACTGCGGCAGCGATCGCATCCAGAATGGGTTTTAATCATCATCAGGAAGTTAGGGCTTTTACAGGTGCAGAACTGGCGAAAATGGAAAAACCAGAATTGGCCACAGCTATAGAAGATGGGGTAGTATTTGCCCGTGTAGCACCAGAACAGAAATTAAGGATTGTGGAAGCACTACAATCTAAAGGTGAAATAGTCGCCATGACAGGGGATGGTGTGAATGATGCACCAGCACTGAAACAAGCGGATATTGGTATTGCAATGGGTGGGGCAGGTACGGAAGTTGCCAAAGAAGCCGCAGATATGATTTTGACAGATGATAACTTTGCATCTATCGAAGCTGCGGTGGAAGAAGGAAGAACAGTTTATCAAAATTTGTTGAAAGCGATCGCCTTTATTCTTCCTGTGAATGGAGGTGAATCTATGACGATTTTAATTAGTGTTTTATTAGCTAGAGCTTTACCAATTTTATCTTTACAAGTTCTGTGGTTAAATATGGTAAATTCCATTGCTATGACAGTACCTTTAGCCTTTGAGCCAAAGTCTGAACAGGTAATGCAAAAACCACCACGTAACCCCAATGAAAAATTGCTTTCTCCTCATTTAGTCAAACGTATTTTTATCATTTCTATTTTTAACTGGATTTTAATTTTTGGCGTATTTGAATGGATACTAAAAACCACCGGCAATATTGATATTGCTAGAACAATGGCAATTCAATCTTTAGTGGTAGGGAGAATTTTCTACTTATTAAGTATTACTCAATTAGGCCTTGCTATTGTTGATAAGATTCGCGGAAATAGAAGGGAAATAGGCGATCAAACTGCAATGTATGTAGGAATTGCCAGCACTATTGTTTTGCAATTCATTTTCAGCCAGTGGAGTGTAATGAATAAGCTCTTTTATACAGCACCCTTGGACTTGAATCAATGGTTAATCTGTTTCGTTGTTGGGTTGCCGATGATTGTAGTAGCTACTTTGGTAAATCGCTTTGATCCTAATTTTTAAACTTTAGTTTAGCAAGCCCTACATACAGCAGGAGGCAGGAGGCAGAAGGTAGGAGGTTAAACACGGTTACTGCTTGATAGCGCAGCTTGGCGTAAGCCATGTTTTGGTTTTCAATTTGTACCTCTACTGATAATTAAACTCCCACTAAAAGAGGATTTTACTCTTGACTCCTGCCATAACATCTGGAATATTTGTAAATATAATTAAAGAAATCTAAAGTTTTGTAAACTTTACTATAAGTAAAAGTTATTACTTTTATAAATTTTAATAAAATAATCAATGTTACAAAACTCGTAAACTTATGCTAAGTTTATAGCATCAGGAAAAAATTACCTGTGTTTTTAAATAACGAAAACATCGCACTCATAAAATGACCACAACCATTCAACAGCGCCAAAGCGCCAACGTATGGGATCGTTTTTGTGAATTTATCACAAGCACCAACAACCGCCTTTACATCGGCTGGTTCGGTGTATTAATGATCCCCACCTTGTTAGCAGCTACCACTTGCTTCATCATCGCATTTATCGCTGCTCCTCCCGTTGACATCGACGGCATCCGTGAACCAGTTGCAGGTTCTTTAA